>DASUMY010000117.1:0-11236 GCA_036277435.1 Sulfuricurvum sp. | reverse complement strand
GAAGAAGCGGGGCTAAAACTGGTTTTCAATTGTGAAGTCGGCAAAGACATTGAATTTGATGAAATTGCGGATAAACACGATGCTCTTTTCATCGGTATCGGTGCGACAAAATCAAAAATAGCCAATATTGCAGGGGAAAATGCGTCGAATGTATTTCCTGCAATGGACTATTTGACGGCGATTCAGCGTAAAAATTTCGGCACCTCCTATGACAAAAAATTTGATTTTAAAGATTTAGAAGTCGTTGTTATCGGAGGCGGTGATACCGCCATGGACTGTGTTAGAACCGCGAAACGTGAAGGGGCAAAAAACGTAACGTGTTTATATCGCCGTGATGCCCACAATATGCCGGGTTCACAAAAAGAGTATAAAAATGCAGTAGAAGAGGGTGTTGAATTTGTTTTCCATGCCGCTCCGAAAGAAGTCATTTTAAATGACAGCGGCAAAGCGGTTGCCGTCCATATGGCGAAAACGGTTTTAGGTGCCAAAGATGAGAGCGGACGCCAAAAAATGGAAGAGGTCAAAGGGGGCGATTTCAACATCAATGCGGATGTTGTTATTATGGCACTCGGTTTTGATCCGGTTGTTCCGGGATTCTTGGCAGAAAATGGGATTGCCGTCAATAATTGGGGCGGTATCATTATCGATGAGACATTCCAAACCAGTACGCCGGGTGTTTATGCCGGAGGCGACTGTTATCGGGGTGCCGATTTGGTTGTGACCGCGGCGTATGACGGACGTGAAGCAGCACGATCCATTGCAAAATCATTGCTTGGATAATGAATCTGTTTGTTGAAGCGGTCATCTCTGCGTGCGTAGAAGTACGCGAGAAAATCACCCATTCGCCTGAAGACTCTTTTTTCGACCTGTTTGACCAAGGTCATGGCGGAGACATCAGCAGCGGATTTGATCTGATGGCGGAAGAGATATTTTTCAGACATCTTCATCCCTTTGGGGCGATTTTTTCCGAAGAGAGCGGTTGGATGTCGCCCAAGGGCGATTACACCGTGGTTCTCGATCCCATAGACGGCAGTGATAATTTTTCTTCGTTTTTCCCCTATTACGGGGTTTCTGTCGCACGAGAATATGAGGGAAAAACAATAGAAGCCGTTGTCTGCAATCTCTCAAACGGGGATTGTTTTGTCCGTACTTTGGATGCCTATTATCGCACCTCTCTGAATGCCCTTCGTGAAATCTCACCCATTATCATCAATCAAAAATCTAAAATAGGTCTTTTTGAAAAAGGTCCGGAACATCCTGTTTTGGGTGAAAAATTGATGCAAAACAAGTTGAAATATCGCTCTCCCGGTGCACTGGCCCTCTCTTTGGCGTATGCACCTTATGTTAAATATGTGCTATTTTTAGGTACAATGCGCTCGTTTGATATCCAAGCAGGCTTATATCTAAGCCAGCACCTTTATGGATTTCAGGATGAACGTTATATTCTCCTGAGCTCGGATAAAGAGGTGTATGAACGGATACGTTTGATTGTTGAAAAGGAGTATTTTTGAGTTTATTTAACCTGTTCGGTGACTCTGAGAAAAAGAAACAACCCACTAAAAGTGAAGCCCCGTCCCACTGGGTAAAATGTCCTTCGTGTCAATCATTAATGTATTACAAGGAAATGGAAAAACAAAATCATGTTTGTCCAAAATGCGGATTCCACTTGCGTATCGGTGTGCAGGAACGTCTTGCAATTATGGCCGATGAAGGAAGTTTTGTAGAATACGATGCAAACCTAAAACCTATCGATCCTTTGAATTTTGTCGATAAAAAAAGTTATTCAGCCCGTATAGAAGAGGGCTATGCTAAAAATGGACGCTATTCGTCGGTTGTGAGCGGTGAATGTACGATTGATGGGGTTCCTGTCCAGTTGGTTATTTTTGATTTTAATTTCATGGGCGGATCGCTCGGATCCGTAGAGGGTGAAAAAATTGTTCGCGCCATTAACCGTGCGATGGAAAAACGCAACGGCTTGATCATTGTGAGTGCCAGCGGCGGTGCGCGAATGCAGGAGAGTACGTTTTCGTTAATGCAAATGTCGAAAACATCTGCTGCCCTTGCACGTCTTGCCGAAGCAAAACTTCCGTATATCTCTTTGTTGACCGATCCGACCATGGGCGGGGTCAGTGCATCCTTCGCCACGCTGGGTGACATTATTATTGCAGAACCTGGCGCATTGGTCGGATTTGCAGGTCAACGGGTTATTAAGCAAACCATCGGTTCTGATTTGCCGGATGGATTCCAGCGTGCTGAATTTTTGTTGGAAAAAGGATCGATCGACATGATCGTCGGGCGTAATGAGCTCAAAGAGACGTTAAGCGATCTTCTAAAACTTCTTCTCCCCTAATGCGACTTTATGCTTTATGCGACCATGACGTCTTGCATTCCAAGGGCGTCAGTTTCACTCAATTTATCAACACCGTAAAATCTTTCAACGGTGAAATTGTCCAATATCGCAATAAAACCGGCGATATCGCCGCTATCAAAAATGATTTAATTCAATTGCGCCGGCTATGGGACGGTTTTTTGATTGTTAACGACCATTATGAACTCGCTTCCTTTTGTGACGGCGTTCATATCGGCCAAGAAGACCTCTATGCGATGGACAGCAATCCCGTCCGGGCCATCAGCATTCTTAAAATGGCCATCGGAAACGATAAAATCATTGGACTCTCGACGCACAATGCCCGCGAAATTGAGATTGCCAATACATTGGATGTAAACTATATCGGTTTGGGTGCGTACCGAGCCACGTCGACGAAGTCAGAAGCCAAAGTATTAGGCGCTCAGTTGGATGATATGGCGAAACTCTCCCACCATCCGGTAGCCGCCATTGGGGGGGTTAAATTGGAGGATACGTTTCACTATGTCACGTACCATGTCATCGGTAGCGGATTGTTATGACTATTTCTCTGGTCTCCATTGCCAAAAAAGAGCGCTCGCTGTATGATCCTCTGTATCAAGAACAGATAAAAATGATTTCACGATTTGCGAAATTAGAGGATGTTGAACTGTTTCCAAAAGAGATTGTCAAAGCCCACATTATCAGTCCTGAAGCTTCACAAGCTGCCTACAGCAAGCTACTGGAGCCGATGTTGGGAAAAACTTATTCAATTGCGTTACATCCTGATGGAAAAAAATGTGACAGTTTGGCTTTTAGTAAGCTTCTTAGTGATAAAATCGCGGTACAATTTTTCATAGGCGGCGCATTCGGGTTCGAAGAATCGTTTGTTGCCAAGTGCGACAGTGTTATTAGTCTTTCAGCGATGACGATGAGCCATAAAATAGCCAAAATGGTATTGCTGGAACAGATATATAGGGCTTTTACCCTGTTGAATAATCATCCCTATCATAAGTAAGGAAATGTATGAGAGAAAATGAACTGCATTATTTCGAAGAAATATTATTAGCTCGAAAAGTTCAAATTATTAAAAATTTGAATGGTGTTGAAAATGAAATGATGCAACTGCGTGAGTGTGAGCTCAATGATGAAGGTGATTATGCATCGGTCAGCAATGACAATATGGTTGAGAGCGCCATCGGAGCGCAACAGCTTCAAGAATTACATGAAATTGAAGCTGCTTTGGCTAAAATAAAAACAAAGCAGTACGGTATTTGTGATATGTGTGAAGATGATATCGGGTTTCAGCGCCTGAAAGTCAAACCGCATGCCAAATATTGTATCGTGTGCCGTCCGATCGTCGAGAAAAACAAAGCGTAAAGGGGAGTAGATGCAACTAAAACGTTATACTATTGCTTCATTGATTTTGATGCTCTTAGTAGGATTAGCTGTCTATAGTATTAATAAGGAATCAGTATCGTTTGATTTGTTGGGTATGCATTTTCCAAATCTTCCTATTGCTTTTTGGGTCGTTGTCCCTGTTGCTTTATTATATCTGGCCAGTATTCTGCATATGGCCGTTTATGCCTTAGTCGGCAATTTTAAACTTCGTCGTTTGAATCGTGACCATGAAAAAATGGTGGATGCTTTGCGTGACTCCTTATTGGGTGTTCCGGATCGCAATTACGTTTATAAAACCGATGCGTATAAATTGATGGGAAAACTGATTGATAATTCATTAATCCTTCCGTATGAAAAATTGCGCGATATCGGCAATGAAAAAATCGACGAAGCATTGGCATTGTTGCGTGATGTAAAAGAAAATAAAAAAGTGGAGATTAAAAAGTTCCATTTGGCGAATACGACATCGCTCATGATTCAAAATAATTTGAACCGTTTTGAACGGGGTGAAATGAGTGCGGATGAAGTATTGGCACGTCCTGAAACATACGGCGATATCGTATGTGCTAAGGCGTACGAATCATACGTTAAAACGGCATCAGTAGGATCCGTTTTAAAATATAAAAACCTTTTGACGAAATCGTCACTTTACACATTCCTCCAACGTATTAACAGCGATGAAAATGGCATTGAAATGAGTAATGATGATGTGATAGCATTGCTAAAAACGCTTAAATTGACGACGAATGATTTTATTGATCTGTCGATCGTTTTATCGAAGAATATGATTCCGGAACAGCGTATCCGTTTGTTTGAAACGATGAGTGAACAATGCGATGATGTTATGGAAGCTTATTTTTACACGTTGTATGATTTGCAAATGATTGATACCGCTAATGAAATACTGAATAACACCTCTCATGATGAATATCAAATTTTCAAAGCGTATCGTGATTTGAAACGTGCGAACAAACACTACGATATTGCTATTTTCTTTCGCCGGAACTGCGATTAATGCTACTTAGGGCTCAAAGCATTGCTTTGACCTGCAGCTTTCTTTTTAATAGGTACACTGATGACTCACAAACTCTCTTTTGATACTCCCGTTTATGCATTAGCACCGCTTGCAGGTTACACCGATCTTCCGTTTCGCAATGTCGTTAAAAAATTCGGAGCTGATTTAACGGTCAGTGAAATGCTTAGCTCCAATGCATTGGCGTATGGTTCTGAAAAAACACTGAGAATGCTCGAACGCAGTCCGAATGAAGATCCGTATTCGGTACAAATAGCGGGTGCAGAAGAGGATATCGTCCGCCGTGCCGTAGAAGTGCTCAATAGACAAGAGGATATCGATATTATTGATCTCAACTGCGGATGTCCGGTTCCAAAAATCGTCTGTCATGGTTCGGGAAGCTCATTGCTCAAAGATCTGCCGCGTATGGCAAAAATTATTGAGATGATCAAAAAAACCTCCAACAAGTCGACATTGAGCGTTAAAATAAGACTTGGTTTTGAAGAAAAAAATCATATAGACATTGCCAAATTGGTGCAGGAGTGCGGCGCTGATTTTTTAGCGGTTCACGGACGTACCCGTGCCGGAAAGTTCAAAGCGCCGGTTGATTATGATGCTATCGCTGAAATCAAGGCCGCCATTTCCATTCCGGTCATTGCAAATGGTGATATAGACTCGTTTGAAAAAGCCCAATGGGTTTTGAATCATACGAAAGCCGACGGGGTGATGATCGGTCGCGGTGCGGTTGGCGCGCCGTGGATTTTTCACCAGCTTAAAACGGGGAGCAGCGATGTTGATCCGATGTTAAAACATGCGATCATCATGGAACACCTTGACGGGATGATCCGTGTTTATGGAGACAGAGGTGTCATTACGTTCCGTAAGCACGTTCACACCTACTCAAAAGGGTATGAGGGGGCATCTGCGTTACGGGATTTAGTCAATCGTATTGATGACCCCATGCACTATCGAGAAGTAGTCGATCAGTTTTTTAAAGAGCACCGTCAAATAGGCGAAGGGTTTAAAGCGAGCGATATGAGCTGTGAATGTTAAACTACAGTCACATCTAGCCTTCCCTATCTGCTTTTATCGTTCCTCATTAATTAAAGTACATTGATATTTATAGCGAAGCATTAGTTGGTTTTGCTAGAATCCCCCTAAAAAAGGTTTTGAAGTGGTTGTCGATTTTTATATAACCGGTATGAAGTATTATGAAGTAGGACGTTATGCCGATGCTTTTGAATGGTTTAGCAAATCCGAAGAGGATCCTCGATGTGCGTATGCATTGGGAACGATGTATTACAACGGGCAGGGAACTGCGCGTAACTTCGCCAAATCAACGGAATATTATTCCGCTGCCGCAGAAGCGGGGATTTTACCGGCTCAAGTGAGTGCCGGATTTGCCTATGCCAATGCGATGGGGGTTCCTGAAGATTTTGACAAAGCTGCCTATTTTCTGAAAATGGCGGTGGCTCAAGGTGAGCCGGCGGCAAAAGTCACCCTTGCTGAAATCTATGCAAAAGGATTTGGCGGCGGAAGCCGTAAAGAAGCGGCTGAGTTGATTCGGGAAGTTTTAGCAACGGTAGGTGGGGAAGAAGCGTATGATGTTTACTCTCGGTATGAATTGAGTAAAGTGTAATATCCGGGGTTAATATACCCCGGACGCTTTTTCTTTGTACGAGTCAAAAGATTCGTCTTGGGGCGTAGCCAACTGAAAAAATCCATCAAGTTCATGGTGTTTCGACTGCAATAAAGATTCAAATTCATTTTGAGATATCGGGATATTGTCCTGAAATTTATCCAAAAGCAGCGTATTATTTCCCAAAAGGACTAAATAACTTTGCGTTCCGAAATCAAGCATGGCAACGGAATGCGATGCATCCAAAGTTTTTTGAAAACGGATCTGAACCCCTCCGCTTTCAATACTGCTTCCTAAGGGGAGAGCGGATGGTATAGCAGAGGCTCCTTTAGCTCCCGCATTAAATGTCCATGGTGTTTTTGGTTCTGCATGGATGGCGGTTGCTTTTTTGGCAATGCTTTGTTTAAGCCAAAACAGTATGGCAATTCCTACGATCAAAATTCCGATCACTACATAATAGCTTGACTCAAATTCACTGCTGTCTTTGGTCGGGAGCTTGGAAATGCCGCCTTCATTTTCTGTAGGAAGTTCACCCATTGTTGCAGGTGCTGCCGGGGGATTGAATCTCAGCCGCAGACCATATGAATCGGATGTTTTCGAAGCTTGCAGCAGAACGTTGTCCGGAATATTCGCTACGATTTTAAGTTCATCCCCATTAGGAGATATGGAAAGCTTTTGAAGGAATTTCGAGTTAATATTTTTGACCAAAGGGGTATCGATAGAGGCTTCTTCGAGTTTGATGACAATCACATTGCCTTGTCGGTTTTGACGCAATACCCCTTCATAAGGAGTGTCAAAAGTGAGCATCACATCAACACGATCATGGCGGTCATAAATATTATAACTGAGAATTTTCGATCCTAACAGGACGGCAGGAATGAGTAAAAGCAGGGCTAATTTTTTCATAGTCTCTCTTTGGATAGATAATAGAGTACGGCGCTGGAATCAAGTACTTCATTGATACGAATAGCAAGATTTTTTTCATAAACCATCACTTCGCCTTTTCCGATAATACGGCGATTAACGTAGGACTCTACGCTTTCTCCGGCCGGTTTTCCCAAATCAATAACGGACCCTTTTTCAAGCTTCAATATCTCATCAAGGCTCAGGGTTGTCTGTCCTAAATCGGCCACAAACTCCACTTCCATATCCAGCAAACCCTCATAATTCATCCATGCAAGCTCTTTTTCAAGATCAATACGGGGTTCTCTTTCCAGTAATGGTTCGGGAGGAAGGTTTAGTATTTCATCCATCTTTATAATGCCTTTAATGCAATTCCCATTTCACCATCTGCAATATAAATGGTGTGATAGCCGTCTGCGGGCATGGTAAATTGGTCATGCTGAAAAAAATGAGGTGTCGTAATGGTAAACTCAGGGTGTGCTGATTCTAAAGCTATGACTTTAGCGCTCCCTATGATCATATTGGTCGTTTCCAATAACATATCGGTAAGTGTCTCCTCATCTGACTCTTCTTCACCTAAAAAGATCTCTGAAATGTGCTGTATCAGCACACTGTCACACCCTACATAAGCACGATGTTTATCGCCATCATGGGTTTCAATATCAAGATAAGCAATAAGTGTTCTCTTTTTTGGAAGAGTGCTTTCTATTGTATGAGGTAAACGGATTTGATGGGCACAAAAATTTTCGGCAGCTTGGAGGATCGTAGATAACATTAATCGCCTCATAATCATAGGTGTATTTTGTTAGAATAATAAATTATACCGTAAAACTACAAGGAAATAACAGAGGGAAACCTAGTATAATCGCGTAGTATAAACGAAATGAAGCATAAGACATGACAATAGAATTATCTTTTTTAGGTGTAGCTGTAGGGATACTTTCCGGTTTTTTTGGAATCGGTGGCGGAACCGTAAGTGTGCCGTTGTTGCTCTATCTTGGATTTGGCATTAAAGAGGCGATCGGAATCTCCCTCATGCAAATGGTCGCCGGTTCGTTAATGGCTGCATGGATTCATAATAAGAAAAAAACGTATGCCATTCGTGATGTCAAATATTTCGGCTATGGCGGTTTAATCGGAGCGGTGATCGGCGGCGTATTGGTAAAAGTGCTCGATGCGGCATTGTTGGGATGGGCTTTTTTGGCTATTCTCGGATTTACTCTGGTACGGCTTATCCTATCCTCTCCTGCTCCTTCGCGTCCTGAAGTGGTGAATCGCCCTCTTTATGGCGCAATCGGAAGCGGTATTGGAATTTTTTCCGGTATGCTCGGGGTCGGCGGGGCCGTTCTGCTGACTCCTATATTGGTCAGCTTTATGGGATTTGAGCTCAAAAAAGCCTCTGCCATCGGTCTGTTTTTTGTCATCTTCACGTCGGTCTCCGCGTTAATCACGTTAGGGATATTGGGTATGGTAAATTGGCAAGCCGGAGCCATCATGGCGATCGCCTCTTTAGCGGGGATACGAGCAGGGATATGGCTCGTTCATAAGATTCATTTGCATTATTACAAACAGGTGCTTGTTGCCTTTTATATCATCATTTTCAGCCTGGCGGCTATTAAAATCATTGCAGGATAACGAGTATGGATACGATCAAAATCATCGGTGCACGAGAAAATAATCTCAAAAATATTTCGCTGGAGATTCCCAAAAATTCCCTTGTTATTTTTACGGGAATCAGCGGAAGCGGAAAATCAACCTTGGCGTTTGATACCCTTTATGCGGAAGGGCAGCGCCGTTATATAGAGTCTCTTTCGTCGTATGCGCGCCAGTTTTTGGACCGTGTCGGCAAACCGGATGTGGATAAAATAGAGGGGCTGACTCCCGCTATTGCGATTGACCAAAAAACGACCTCAAAAAATCCCCGTTCGACGGTAGGGACGATTACGGAAATTTATGACTACCTGCGTCTTCTGTATGCCCGTATCGGCATACAGCATTGCCATCTGTGCGGAAATGTGATCAGTAAAATGTCAGCACAGGATATTATTAATCAGGTATTAAAACTGCCGGAACATTCGAAAATCGTTATCTTGTCGCCGTTGGTACGAGAAAAAAAAGGGTCCTTTACGGATATTTTGGAATCATTGCGTCATAAGGGGTATGTTCGTGCCCAAATTGACGGTGTTATGGTACGTCTGGATGAAGAGATCGAGTTGTCAAAAACGAAAAAACATTCGATTAAAGTTGTTATAGACCGTCTCGTGGTCAAAGATGAAAATCATGATCGTGTGGCGCAGGATGTGGAAAAAGCACTCAAAGAGAGCTACGGCGAGGTAGAGATAGAGATACAAAACCATGAAGAAGTCGGGATGCATGAAAAACTGATCCACTACAGCGAACATAGTGCCTGTTTTGATTGTAAAGTCAGTTTTGATCCGCTCGAACCGCTCTCTTTTTCGTTCAATTCACCCAAGGGTGCCTGCAGTGAATGTGACGGTCTTGGGATTCGTTATGCCCTCGATTATGAGAAGATTATCGATTCAGAACTCCCCATTGAAAAAGGGGCGATTAAAATTATTTACGGATTTAACAAAGGGTACTATTTCACCTTTTTAAAAGCGTTTTGTGCGACAGCCGGGATCAATATCAGCGTCCCTTTTTATTCACTGGAAGAGCATCAGAAAAAAGCGATTTTGCACGGGAATATTGACGAAGTGGAATTCAAATGGCAAGACCATCCGATCAGGAGAACGTGGCCGGGAATCATCCGGATCGCATACGATATATTCAAAGATGAAAAAGATCTTGCCGATTACATGAGTGAAAAACCGTGTAACGTCTGTAACTCAAACCGCCTTAAACGCGAATCCTTAGCGGTACGAGTGGCGGGAAAAGGGATTGGCGATGTGATTACTATGCCCTTAAAAGATTCGTATGCGTGGTTCGCTGATCCGAAGACATTTGAACATCTGGGTGACCAAGAGACGATGATTGCCGCCTCTATTTTGAATGAAATTCGGGAACGCCTTTTCTTTTTATACGATGTAGGGTTGGGATATCTGTCGCTTAGCCGTGATGCACGCAGCATCAGCGGTGGAGAAGCGCAGCGTATTCGAATCGCATCCCAAATCGGAAGCGGCTTGACGGGTGTTATGTATGTGTTGGATGAACCCAGTATCGGATTGCATGAACGTGATACGCTCAAACTCATCCGCACGTTGCGGTCGCTTCAGGAAAAAGGGAACACGGTTATTGTCGTTGAACATGACAAAGAGACGATAGAACATGCCGATTATATTGTCGATATCGGTCCCGGTGCAGGAAAATTCGGAGGAAATGTCGTTTTTGCCGGTACTCTGGATGAGATGAAACAAAGTGATACCCTCACGGCAGATTATCTCTCGGGGCGTAAACAGATCAAATATTTTTACCGCCGAGAGCAAAAAGAGTGGATGCAGATCAATAATGTATCACTCAATAATATTCAAAACTTGAGTGTTTCCATCCCCCTTCATAACTTAGTCTGTGTCACAGGGGTAAGTGGAAGCGGTAAAAGTTCGCTCATTTTGCAAACACTTCTGCCGGTGACGAGAGAAATTTTGAACCATGCGCGCAAAGTCAATCGTGTTGCCGGTGTTGAGATTACCGGGCTTGAGAAGCTTGATAAAGTCATCTATCTCGATCAAAGTCCCATTGGCCGGACACCGCGATCCAATCCGGCAACGTATACCGGTGTTATGGATGAAATCCGTAATCTGTTTGCCAAAACGAAAGAGGCTCAGATCCGAGGGTATACGGCATCCCGTTTCAGTTTCAATGTAAAAGGGGGACGGTGCGAGAAGTGTCAAGGTGAAGGTGAAATTAAAATCGAGATGCATTTCTTGCCGGATATTATGGTGAAATGTGATGCCTGTCATGGAAGCCGTTATAATCTGCA
>DASUMY010000116.1:0-12651 GCA_036277435.1 Sulfuricurvum sp. | reverse complement strand
TGGTGCGGATGAGAGGACTTGAACCTCCACACCTTGCGGCACCAGATCCTAAGTCTGGCGTGTCTACCATTCCACCACATCCGCATAAAAAATCTAAGGTGGTACGCCCTAGAGGATTCGAACCTCTGACCGATGCCTTAGAAGGGCATTGCTCTATCCAGCTGAGCTAAGGACGCACGAGTTATTATGGTGCGCCCGATAGGGTTCGAACCTATAACCTACGGATCCGAAGTCCGTTACTCTATCCAGTTGAGCTACGAACGCACAATCGCCTTCTAAAACATCGTGTATCAAAGGAGTTTCAAAACCAGAAACAAATGGGGTGGAATACGGGTCTCGAACCCGTGACCTCTAGAACCACAACCTAGCGCTCTAACCGACTGAGCTAATCCCACCATCTAAAAAATATTCTGAATTTGAAATGATACTAAAAATAAAAAACACGTGGTCGGGGCGAGAGGACTCGAACCTCCGGCCCCTTGGTCCCAAACCAAGTACTCTAACCATACTGAGCTACGCCCCGACACATTCCTAATAAAGCCTAAGCTGAATTAGTGAGGCGAAATTATAGTTTAAAATTTAGGTAATGTCAATACCCTTTCTCTCTTTGCTATAATTGGGAACCAAAATTGCTAGATAAGCGATTATGACGATAATAAAAGGGACAGAATGAAAATAGCGCATTTTAGTCGATGGGGCTTTTTAATGGCGGCAGCAGGCTCCGCTGTCGGATTAGGAAATATCTGGAAATTTCCTTATATTACAGGGGAATACGGCGGAGGTGCATTTGTTCTTGTTTATCTGTTAACCGTTGTTTTAATCGGCTTTTCGGTTATGATTGCAGAAATGCTGATCGGTTATCTGGGGCGGCTTGACGGTGTAGGGGCGTTTGAATCGTTAGCGCCTCGCCATAAAGAGAAATGGAAATATGCCGGTTTTATGGGCCTTTCCGGAACGCTGGTGATGTTTTATTATTCGGTTGTTATCGGATGGATTTTTTACTATATCACTCTTTCGTTCGGAACACTTCCTGCGACTATACCGGAGGCAGAGGGAGTCTATAATACCCTCATGACCCAAGGGATTGGGACGCAAATCTTTTTTCATACGTTGGCGTTTATGATTACGACAGCAGTTTTGATTCGCGGGATCAAAGGGGGGATTGAAAAATTCAATCTTATTTTGATGCCATCGTTGATCTTGATCATTGGTGGAATGCTCATGTATGCGATGAGTATGGAGAGTTTTTCCAAAGCATTGGGGTATATGTTTAATCCCGATTGGAGCAAGCTTACGTCCGAAGCATTTGCCGTAGCGGTGGGGCATGCCTTTTTTACCCTCTCTTTGGGTATGGGGGCGATTATGATCTATTCGGCATCTTTGCCAACCAAGAGTAATCTGGTGCGAGCGTCCATGTTCGTTATTATCACAGATACGCTGATTGCACTGGCCGCAGGCTTAGTTCTTTTTACCTTTTTGTTTGAATACGGAGCCCAGCCGGCAAAAGGGCCTGGATTGGTATTTATTTCGCTTCCGTCGGTTTTTTATGCGATGGGATTGGCGGGTAATATTTTAGCGGTCCTCTTTTTTGTGGCACTGGCATTCGCAGGGCTCACCTCGGCCGTTTCGCTTGTGGAACCGATGGTCCAGTATCTAATCGATCGTTGGAAGATGAGCCGTTTCAAGGCGGCGGTATCGATGGGGCTTTTCTTTTATATGTTCGGGATTGTGGCGATTTTCTCACTGAACGCCCAAACGGCAGAGTATCTGACGTGGGGTGGCAAAAGCTTCTTTGATTGGTCTGATTATATGACGTCCAATGTTTTCTTGCCATTGGCAGGATTAGTGATGGCTATTTTTGTCGGTTATGTGATTGAAAAAGAGCGTGTTGCATCTGTGCTCAAAGAGGATATGTCGTGGTTTTATCCGATTTGGCGCGTTAGTGTCCGTTATATTGCGCCGGTCGCTTTGTTTGTTGTGATGCTCAATTTGATTGGAGTCATTAATTTTTAATAGGTACTTCTGAAGTAAACCCAGTGTTCAAGGGATGAGTTCCTTGAACGTTCAATTAAAACTGGATCATTCCGTCTACGGGAGATGATGCCGTCGCATAGGGACGTTTCGGGATACGTCCTGCAAGATAGCTCAAACGCCCTGCAATCACGGCATTCTTCATCGCTTCCGCCATCAACATCGGATTTTGCGCTTGGGCAATCGCCGTATTGGTTAACACGCCATCCGCTCCCAACTCCATTGCCAGTGCTGCATCTGAAGCACAGCCGATTCCCGCATCCACAATGACAGGTACTTTTACCGCTTCGCGTACAAACACGATGTTATAACGGTTTTGGACCCCCAGGCCGCTTCCGATGGGTGCTGCCAGAGGCATGATGGCATGTGCCCCTGCATCTTCCAATCGGCGGGCCATGATCGGATCATCGCTGGTATAAGCCATGATCGTAAAGCCGTCTTTGGCCAACACTTCACACGCTTTGATCGTCTCTAACACATCGGGATAGAGGGTTTTTTGGGTGTCACCGATGACCTCGAGTTTGATGAGGTCGATCCCCGTCGCTTCACGCGTCAGACGAAAAAGTGTGATCGCCTCTTCGGCAGTGGTGCATCCTGCTGAGTTGGGGAGGAATTTAACATTGGTTCCCGCAAAGGTGTCGCGCAAATTTGCTTCATGGGGATTGGTGATGTTCAGACGGCGTACGGCAACGGTGATGAGCTCCGAACCGGATGCGAGTGTAGCCGCTTTGGTCGTTTCGAAAGAGTCGTATTTGCCGCTTCCGACTATAAGACGGCTGCCAAGAGTATATTTGCCGATTTGCAAAGTGTGCATTTATGGGCTCCTTTGAATTAATATGGGGTTTATAACATAACGATTCTGTTAGGAATCTTTGAGTACTTTTATAACGCTCTGGGGTAATATTTCGTATTCAATGGCGCGAATTTTTGCCGTAAAACTGGCAAGGGTTTCGTCCGGATCTTTGGTAAAACTTTTCTGCAAGATGATCTCGCCGCCATCAAGCTCATCGCTGACCCAGTGGACGCTGACGCCGCATACGTTTTCGTCACTCTCAAAACTTTCCTCAATCGCACGGCCCCCTTTAAACGCCGGAAGCAATGAGGGGTGCAGATTGATGGCCCGTATGTGAGAGGTGAATACAGGGGTCAGGATGCGCATGAAACCGCACAGCACGACGAGGTCGGGTGTGTAGTTTTGAATCCGTTTTACGAGAGCCTCATCGTACTTTTCGCGTGAATCAAACAGGGTGTGGGAAAGAACCTCTACGGGAATATGGGCATCGTGCGCTTTCGCAATTCCCCCTGCGTTGGGGTTATTGGTGATGGCGCACACGATTTCACACTCTTTGAGGTGGAGTTTGGCAATCAAATTGGCGAGATTGCTCCCCTCGCCGCTAAACAGGATGACAATGCGCTTCATAAGGTCGTGATTCCCTCGATCAGATCCTGCGGAGTAAGCGCATAGTTATTTTTGGCACATTTTTGGGCGGCGAGGGTATGGGCCAAAGAACCGTGTATCGCTGCATGAAGCGGGGTGTTTCCCTGCGCCAAAAGTGCGCCGATAAGTCCCGATAGGACATCGCCGCTCCCCCCTTTTGCCAAGGCTACCGTACCGTGGGGATTGATATAAAAAAAGTCATCTTTGCCGATGATGACGTTGGACCCTTTGAGAAGCAGCACTGCGTTAGGATATTTGGCACAAAAGTGCTCGGTGTAGCCAAAACGGTCGTTTTGCAATGTCGAAACGTCAATGTCGGCGATGCCGCATACGCGCAGGATATGAGTGAACTCTTTGGGATGCGGTGTCAGTACAATATGGGAGCGTGCAAGCAGTTTGGGAAATAGGGGATGATAAAAAATATCGGCATCCAAAACCAGCGGATGGGTGTTATTGAGTAGCTGCGTCAGCTCATCGTCGCAAAATTCGACCCCAAGCCCCATCCCAAGAGCGATGGCGGTGGTGGTTGAGGGGATAGAGTGGCTTTGCATCAGCTCGTAGGGGAGGGTGGCGTTTTCGTTCGTGATGAGGCTGACCAGCCCGGCACCAAAACGAAGGGCAGAGGAACCTGCGAGGACGGAGGCCCCTATCTTTTCACCCGCGATAACGGACAAATGGCCGTAACTCCCTTTGTGGGAGGAAGCGTGCACCCGGTGGGGAAGCTCTACATCAGCACACTCCAAAAGGTGCCAATGAGAATTTTTTTCATACTTTGTGCGAGGAATTCCTAAATCGGCAACGATGATGTCTCCCGCGATCTCTTTGGCCGCATCGCTGTAGAGGGAGCGTTTTAATCCTCCCATCGTCACGGTGAGATCAGCCCGAAAAACATGAGGCTCAAGTGTCCCGTCACTGCGCAGACCGCTGGGGAGATCGCAGGCGATCTTAAAAGCGTTCAAGCCATTGAGCTGTTTCATAATATCGATCGCATCAGGCCCTAAGGGACGGGATAGTCCGCTTCCGAATAGGGCATCGACGACGATATCGTATCCTTCTGCGGCATCGCGGTTTTCGATCCCCAGTTTTTCACATCGGTCACGCTGAAGCCGGCACAGCGGTGTGCTTGCGCCGAAAGGAAGATGCACGGTGACGCGGTAGTCCCCTTCCAGCAATCGCGCAAGAGCCAGTCCGTCTGCACCGTTGTTGCCGCTGCCGCAGACAATCAGTACGGAGGATGTATGAGCGAAACGTTCCCGAATAGCACGCTCCATCCCCATGGCGGCATGCTCCATCATGATTTCTTCGCTCAGAGAGAATTCGCCTACGGCACGCTGGTCTAAGGTTGTGACTTCAAGATAAAGGTTTTGCATTACTTTGACACCTGTTTTAAAGGGTTATTGGAGTATAATTATTTTATGAATAATGATTATATCGCAATAGCCAAAAAGACACTTGAAATCGAAGCGCAAGCGTTGCGTGAAGCGATGGAACAAATGGGGGATGAGATCAATCGGTGTGTGGAGATTATCCTCAGCTGCCGTGGAAAACTCGTGATCACAGGGGTCGGAAAATCGGGCCTCATCGGAGCTAAAATCGCCGCGACGTTTGCCTCTACGGGGACGCCGAGTTTTTTTCTCCACCCTACCGAGGCATTGCATGGCGATTTGGGAATGATCGGTAAAGACGATGCGGTTTTAGCGATCAGCTACAGCGGCGAGAGTGAAGAACTCAGTTCTATTCTGCCGCATATCAAACGTTTTAACATCCCGCTGATCGGGATGACGCGCAACAGTCAATCCACATTGGGCCGCTACAGTGACGAGGTGATCAATATCAATGTCGCCCTTGAAGCGTGTCCGCTGGATATCGCTCCGACATCATCGACGACCTTGACCCTCGCGATGGGGGATGCGCTGGCCGTATGCCTTATGAAGGCCCGTAATTTTCAAAAAGAGGATTTTGCCTCCTTCCATCCGGGCGGTGCGTTGGGCAAACGGCTCTTTGTCAAAGTCTCTGATTTGATGCGGACGGAAAACCTCCCGATTGTAAATGAGGAGACTCCGCTCAAAGAGGCGCTTTTGACCCTCAGTGAAGGGCGCTTGGGTACGGTGATGCTCACAAACAGCGAAGGGCATTTAGCAGGGCTTTTAAGCGATGGAGACATCCGGCGTGCATTGCTCAGCGAAACGTTTTCGCTGGATACCGCTGCAAAAGCGTATGCGACAAAGCATCCGTTGACGATTAACGATTCTACGATGTTGGCATCCGATGCATTGGTGCTGATCGAAAGCAAAAAAATTCAGTTGCTGGTGGTTACCGATGCTGCCGGCGTTATACAAGGTGCATTGCATCTTCATACTCTTGTGGAAGCAGGTATCTCATGATGAGACTCAATAAATTTATTGCCCACTATTCGACCTATTCGCGCCGTGAAGCCGATCAGGCTATTTTGGACGGGTATGTCCGTGTGAACGGCGAGATCGAAAAAAACCCGGCCATTTCCGTCGATGAGCGCAATGCCGATGTCAGTATCAGCGGCAACAAAGTGACGGCGCATGATCAGTTTACGGTCATCGTCTACAACAAACCGCGCGGCGAATTGGTCACGAAAAAAGATCCCCAAGGGCGAAAAACGATCTACGATTCGCTCTCAAAAAATTACCGCCATTTTATCCCCGTCGGGCGATTGGACTTTGCCTCGGAAGGATTGCTGCTGCTGACCGACGCTTCGCGTGTGGCGACGGCGTTGATGACCTCTAAAATGGAGCGGGTCTATCGGATCAAGATCAAAGGGCCGGTAAGCGAAGCGATGAAAACGGCCATGGGCGAGGGGCTGGAACTCGATGATGCCAGTGCCGGAGCGCATGAGCACGCGGAGGCGGGTCCGATGAGTTTTGCCCCCTTTTATGCCTATCAAGTGCAAAAAGACCAGGGGGATTATTCGATTCTGAAAGTCGCCATCGGAGAGGGGCAGAACCGCGAACTTCGCCGTTTCTTTGCCCATTTCGGCGCCGAAATCGTTGATCTCAAACGTCTGAGTTTCGGGGGGATTGATCTGAACAATCTTCCTACGGGAAAAGTACGATTTTTGGAGCGTAATGAATATACGTCGTTGAGAGAATTTTTGGACGGAGTTGAAAAGACGGCCGCACGAAAAGAGAAACAAAAGCAAGCGCAGCAGCGAGACGAGCAGCACCTGGCGAAGCCGGAGGGCAAGCCGAAAATCAGTCCTTTGGGCAAAGATAAGAAACCCTCTCAGAATAACTTGACGAAAGAGATGCGCAAGCCTGAAAAACGGGCCTTTATCAAAGACAAGAGCAAGGCTAAGCCCCAAAACGACAGTTTCTCAACCAATAAGTTTAATCCAGACAAAAAATTCTCACGCGGAGACTATAAAAAATGAAAACACTCAAATTTCCAACCAGCCACAAAACACAGCTGATGGATATTACGGCCGAAGTCAAAGAAGCCGTCATTACCTCGGGGATTAAAGAGGGGATATGTGTCGTATTCACCCCCCATACGACAGGGAGCATCTTTTTGTTTGAAAATGCCGACCATAATCTTCGCCGCGATCTTCTGCTGGCACTCAGCCGGGTCATTCCAAGCGAAGAAACCTATGCGCATGTGGGGGATAATGCTGCGGCACATCTCAAAGCATCCCGTATGGGGGCGTCGGTGAGTATCCCGGTGGTAGACGGGCGTCCGATTTTCGGAAAATGGCAGGGGGTGTTTTTCGGTGAATTTGACGGTCCCCGCCAGGCCCGCGAAGTGATGATCAAGGTCATTGCGGGATAACGTGGCCGATTTTACCTATTTACTGCGTCCTAAAACGTTTGATGAGGTCGTAGATCAAGCTCACCTATGCAGTCATGATGCCCCTTTGCGTGCCCTTGTGGAGGGGGGAAACCTCACCCACAGCTTTTTTTACGGCCCTCCCGGATGCGGCAAAACGACCTTGGCGCGTATTATCGCCGGCGTTATGGATTCCCCTTTTTATGAATTCAATGCCACCTCTCTCAAAATCGAACAACTCCGCAAAATTTTTGATCAGTATGAAGGGTCGCTGACAAAGCCGCTTATTTTTATCGATGAGGTGCATCGCTTGGCGAAGAACCAGCAAGAGGTGTTATTGCCGGTTATGGAAAAAAACAGTGTGTTAGTTATCGGTGCATCGACGGAAAACCCCTATTTTTCCCTTACAGCAGCGATGCGTTCACGCTCGTTGCTGTTTGAGCTGCATGGGGTGAGTTTTGAGGCGTTAGAGGATTTGTTAGGACGTGCCCTTGAAAAAGAGAATCGCGCCATAGAGGACGAAGGACGTGATTATCTGATCGCCAGTTCCGGAGGAGATGCCCGTGCCATGCTGAAACTTTTGGAAGTTGCCATGGCATTGGATAAGCCCATAACGTTGAACCTATTGAAATCGCTTCGCCCTGCGGCGCAGAGTTTGGGGAGCAGCGAAGCGGGGGTTCATTACGATCTCGCCTCCGCGCTGATCAAAAGCATCCGGGGGAGCGACGCGGATGCCGCTATCTATTATCTGGCCCGTCTTATCGAGGGGGGAGAACCGCCTGAGTTTATTGCGCGCCGCTTGGTCATACTTTCAAGCGAAGATGTCGGGAATGCGAATCCTCAGGCGCTTATTCTAACCACTTCGGCAATGACGAGTGTGAAACAGATCGGTTATCCCGAAGCACGGATTATTCTCTCACAGGCGGTTATCTATCTTTGCGCATCTCCCAAATCCAATACGGCGTATAATGCGATCAATGCGGCTCAAAGTGCGGTAAAAAACGGGGTGATACTCGATATCCCGGTTCATTTGCGTCAACAGCACAAAGGGTATCTCTACCCCCACGATTTTGGCGGATGGGTGAAGCAAAAATACCTCTCAAAACCGCTGACGTTTGTCGAATTTAAAAACAGCGGCTATGAAGCGAAGATGGGGGAGTGGATGGAGAAAGTGTGGGGTATTGCAAAGGATTAAAATCTCATCAACGAAATGAGCCACGCGCGAAGCAGTAGTGCGAAAGCCGCGTGATAGCGAACCGTTGATGGGATGAGTTTTTTTGGTTACTTTTTTGTCGGAACAAAAAAGTAATAGAAAGAATTAAACGCTGTAATACGTCGCTTCTTTATGATGGACGACGAGCGCCGTCGTACTTTGCTCCGGATGGATTTGAAATGTTTCAGAGAGGGTAATTCCAAACTCCTCGGGGCGCAACAGGTCAAAAATAATTTGGCTCTGTTCCAAATCGGGACATGCAGGATAGCCGAAACTGTAACGAGCACCTTGATAGCGGTTTAGACGAACATCGCGCAAGGAGAATCCTTCATCCTCGCGGGCAATATTCAGATCCAGCCGGATTTGTTTGTGTGCTACTTCGGCAAGCGCTTCAGCGAGTTCGACTCCAAAACCGTGCACCATGTTGTATTCGAGGTATTGATTCGAAGCATAGAGCTCTTTTTCGTATTCACTGAATTTATCTCCCACACTCACACAGGTTAGCGGCAATACATCGTCACGTGTGTGAGCGAAAAAATCGCTCAGAGCACGATGGGGAGCTTTACGCTGACGCGGAAATTCAAATACATATTTGGCATTGCCTATCACATTTTCAAGGCTTTGACGGTTGGCATTTTCATCCACATTCCATCCGTAACTCTCATCAAAAATGAGCAATTCTTGATCGCTGCTTCGCACCGGATAGTAGCCATAGATGAGGGTAGGCTCAAACAGTCCTCGCTGTACAATTTCCCGTTTGATCCGTTCGTATGCCGGATAGACTTTGGTCTCCATGAGTTTTTTGTACTCATCGGCAGGCATCCCGGCACGTTTGTATCCCCAGTGCATTTTAAAGAGGGTACGGCGGTTGATCCACTCGCACACCATGTCAAAATCAAGCTGATCTTTGCGCAAAACGCGTCGTCCCCAAAACGGAGGGGTAGGGATTCTGACCTCGCTTGGCATTTTCAGTTCATGAAACGCAGGAATGACAACGTCAACCACTTCTTTGATTTCTCTCTCAATCATATCTCCGCCCAAGCGGGTATCAAGACCTACGCCCGGATCGGCATTGTACTTTTCGATACGGCTCATGGCGATAACCCCGTCAAAGGCGTCGCGGCAGTAAAAAATAGGTCCCTTGTAAATAGGGCGGCAAAAATCATCGACAAAACTGCGCGTCAGTGCCGCACCGCCCAAAAGGACAGGAACAGTAATCCCCATGCTTGCCATTGTTTCCAAGTTGTCTCTCATCACTTGAGTCGATTTGACGAGCAGTCCGCTCATCCCGATGGCGTGAATCTCTTTTGATTTCATGACATCGAGATATTCCTCGAGTTCGGTTTTGATGCCGACATTGATCACTTTGAACCCGTTGTTGGAGAGAATGATGTCCACGAGGTTTTTTCCCACGTCGTGAACGTCTCCTTTTACAGTTCCGATGACGAGAGTAGTGTCGGTCTCTTTTTCCTGCTTTGAGAGGTAAGGATTGAGGTAATCGACGGTGGTTTTCATCGTCTCGGCACTTTGCAATACAAAGGGGAGCTGCATTTTTCCGGAGCCGAAAAGTTCTCCCACGACTTTCATCGCATCAATAAGGATCTCATTGACGATTTTGTCGGGATTGATATCGTGACGCGCCTTTTCAACCAACGGGATCATCCGCTCTTTGTCCCCGTCAAGCAGGAGTTTGGCTATCTTTTCTTCATCGCTCAAGGACTCATAGGCTTCATCGTTTTTTCCATTATCGATGGTTTTATCACTGAAATGCTCAATGAAGGTAAAGAGCGACTGATCAGTAGGAGTGAACAACAACTCTTCACAGATGTTTTTGTCTTCTTCGCTCATCTTGGAGAGGGGTACGATGTGTTTGACGTTGATGATGACGCTCGTCATCCCCGCTTCAATACAGTGGTGCAAAAAGACGCTGTTGAGATAGACCCGTGCGTTGGCGCTCAGACCGAATGAGATGTTGGAGAGGCCCAGGGTTGAACCGACATTGGGGTATTTGGCATGAAGCTGACGGATCGCTTCGAGGGTTTGGATGGCGGCATCGCGATATTCCAAATCTCCGCTTCCTACGGTGAAGGTGAGCATATCAAACATCAAATTGCGCGGATCGATACCGTGACGGTTGACGCACAGATCGTAGATACGATCGGCGATGCGCATTTTGTCTTCCGTCGTTTTGGCCATCCCTTTCTCATCGATGACCAGACACACCAAGGCGGTGCCGTATTTTTTGGCGAGAGAACAGATGGCATCCAGCCGCTCTTCTCCATCTTCGAGATTGACCGAGTTGATGACCGGTTTGCCTCCGATACATTTGAGGGCTTCTTCCATCGTGTTGACACGCGTCGCATCGGGCATGAGGGGTATGGAAATTTTTTGGTTATAGAGTCTCATGACGTGAGCCATATCGACCGCTCCGTCACGTCCTGCAAACTCAACATTCACATCCAAGCAGTGTGCGCCATCACGCACCTGAGCCTGTCCTACACTCAAGGTCCCTTCGTAATCACTGGCGATGATCAGTTCCCGAAACGCTTTGGACCCTGTGGAGTTGGAACGCTCTCCGATGAGCAGCGGCGCAGGTGTCTGGATGAGCTCTACGGTATTGAAAAGCGATGCAATGGAAGCGGGAGTGATTCCGGTTGGTTTTTTGGGAGTGAGGGATGAGACTTTATTGACCATTGCACGGATATGCTGAGGAGTCGTACCGCAGCAGCCGCCCAGAAAACTTACCCCTTCAAAGGCGAGAAAATCATACTGCCGCTGGGCAAACTCATCGGGCCCCATCGGATAGTAGGAGTGTCCTCCGCGATTTTGAGGCAAACCGGCATTGGCATGGACGGAAATCGGTTTTCCCCACACTTGTGAAAGAGTTTTGACGTGTTTGGTGTACTGTTCAGGCCCTGTTCCGCAGTTGAACCCGAGGCTGAGAATGTCGAACGGTTCCAGGATCGTTGCAATCGTTTGCGCATCGGTGCCGATGAGCATCGTACCTGCCAATTCGATCGTCACCGAGACCATGATAGGCAGTTGCGTTGAGCGTTCTTTATTGGCGGCATCGCAGGCATGAAGTGCCGCTTTGATCTGCAGCGGATCTTGACACGTTTCGAGCAAAAAGATATCGGCGCCTCCGTCGATGAGCCCAAGACAACATTCAGTATACCCCTGCAGCATCTCATCGTAGTGGATATGCCCAAGAGAGGGGAGTTTGGTTCCCGGACCGATGGAGCCTAATACAAATCGGGGATGTTCCGGGGTGGAAAATTTGTTACACTCTGCCTTACACACTTCCGCACCGGCACGGGAAAGTTCATAGGAACGATCGCCGATACCGTACTCATCCAAAACCCATCGAAATGAGCCAAACGTATTGGTGGTGATCAAATCGGCTCCGGCGGTGAGGTACGCGTGAAAGATATCACTCATGACCTCAGGACACGTAACGTTTAAAAGTTCGTTACACCCTTCCAGCCCTTCCCATGCGCTTTGCGGGATTTTGTCATTACGCTCCTGAAGCTGTGTCCCCATCGCGCCATCGATGATAATAGGACGTTTTTGGATGGTTTCAAGGAGAGTGTTTTTGACCGACATAAGTAACCTTGCACATGGAGTAAAAATTAAAAAACAATAGTATTTAAAGGCGATTTTATCCAACACAAGCCTAAAGGGTTATAAGGGTGAACACATAATTCTTGCGCTACACTTTAAAAATGAAATTTTTACCTATATTCCTTCTTGTTATTTCTTTTCTCTGGGCAGGTGAATTGATTGTCCTTCATGATAAAAGTGAAATGGATTTCTGGCTGTTGGCTGGAGTGGTTGCGGTGGTCGTGGTCGCGGGGCTGACCTATAAATATCGACGGTTGGATGAACTTGTCCGGCAGCGTACCGATGAGCTGGAAAAATTTAATCAGCGTCTGAAAGATGAAATTGATAAAGCGGTGGAAAAAAACCGTACCCAAGAGAAAATTTTGATGCAGCAGGCCAAAATGGCGGAAATCGGCTCAATGGTGGAATCGATTGCCCATCAGTGGCGCCAGCCGCTTAATATTCTGGGACTGTCGATGACCCGTTTGAATATCAATCTTACCTTAGGCAACCGTGAAGATGTCAGTAAGATTATCGACGTGGTTGAACAGCAAATCGCCTATATGTCGCAAAC
>DASUMY010000115.1:0-11421 GCA_036277435.1 Sulfuricurvum sp. | reverse complement strand
TGGGAGAGATTGACAAAAACAACAATGCCTGTTTGGGATGTCATATGCCGGATGTCGCTCCGTCGATGATGGCTACGCCGATTCCGGTAAGTCACTTCACCAGCTTTCGACCAAAAGTTGAGTGTGATGATGATGACAATTTTAAATCAGAGAGTAATGATCAAATTATTAAAAAAGATCTCCATGGGCAGCTGTGGCAGGGGCGTTATAACTGTTCTGCGTGCCATGCCCCTCAAACACAAGGGAAGCTGCGCGTAGAGAGCAAGTTTAAACCTGAATATACCGATAAAAAAGGGCAAAAACATAAAGGGAAATCGTATTTGATGGATGAACTTGAAATCGGTGTTAAAGTCGGAAACGGACTCTAAGATGTCAGATACCTCACGCCGCAGTTTTTTCGGGGCGCTTTCATCCCTTTTTAAAGACGAACACGTTCCGGTGAGACCGCCGTATGCGGCGGCGGATGAAACCTTCACTTCGTGTAAAACGTGTGAAGGGATGTGTGTCAGCGCATGTGAAGAGAAAATTATCCATCGCGATACGCAAGGATCGGTTTTTTTGGATTTTACATCCACGGGATGCAGTGATTGCCAAAAATGTTTGGACGTCTGCACCCCTAACGTACTTCACGATCCTATGAGGTTTATTCAAGGGCGTGCACGAATCAACACGCTTTCGTGTATGTCTCATCACGATACGATTTGTTTTTCGTGTAAAGAGCCGTGTTTGGAAAATGCAATCCATTTTGAAGGGATGTTTCGCCCTATTATTATTCGGGACAAATGTACTGCCTGCGGGTATTGTGTGGCCGTATGTCCCAGCGGCGCTATAGAGGTATCCGCATGAAGAGTATGGTTTTTTTAATGCTCCCCATCGCACTGTTGATGGGGGGAGTGATAGCACCTTTTACAACCGTTGTGACAGAGGGGGCGATCAGCGATATGGTGATACAAGAGGGGAAACTATACGCATCCACGGATGAGGGAAAAATCAATATTTTTGATCTCAAAAGTCGTAAAAAACTCTCCACAATCGTATTACCCAAAGTGAAAAATGCCAACGGTACATTATTTGTTCCGAAAATATATTCGGTAGACCACTGCAGAGGCGTTACGGTGATGGTCTCTGAGAGCGGAGGGGATTTCCGGAATGTTTATCTGCATCAAAAAGGAAAAACCGTCAAGCTTATTGACCAGTCGAATGGATTATTGATTAAAAAAGTCCGTTTTCTTGATGTAGGTCATATCCTTTTGGGTCTCTCGGGTGATACACTGGTTCTTGTGGATACGGTTAAAAACAAGGTGGTATATCAGGTGCA
This sequence comes from Sulfuricurvum sp., assembly GCA_036277435.1. Classification (GTDB taxonomy): domain Bacteria; phylum Campylobacterota; class Campylobacteria; order Campylobacterales; family Sulfurimonadaceae; genus Sulfuricurvum. Next base: position 10,103 of record DASUMY010000115.1, on the reverse strand, counting down.
AGCGGGAGGCGGAGTGTTTTCCGATATGGAGCTTTCACGACACAAATCGCTCGTAGCCGTCGCGGATGAGAGCGGTGAGATTGCAATGATAGCGACTCGAAACGGTCGAAAGATAAAAACCCTTCGCGGTATCAATCTTGATGCGATCAATCGGTTATCGTATCAACAAAATACCATCATGAGCGGGGGGCATGACCGCAGAGTCGGTGTCTATAAAGCACACGGAAGCTACTTTATCGATACCGGATTTTTCGTTTATGCCGTAGCGCTTAGCCCCTCTACAGCGAGAGGCGTCTACACCGATGGTGAAGCCAATGAACTGCAAGTGATTGATGTAGAAACACAGGGCAAAATCGCGAGGCTTCGAGGGGGAGAGGTCATTATTGACCGACTCCTATTTTTAGATGAGCACCAACTGATCGGTGCTGGCGAAGAGAATAAAATTTATTATTGGAGAATACCGTGAATATTTCAAGCATTGTGGTGCAAACCAACCCGAAATTTGTAGAAGAAGTCGTTCAAGTACTCGAAGATGCGGATTACTGTGATTACCATTTTCATGATGAAAAAGGGCGTATTATTGTCACGATTGAAGGTTCGGGAGTAGAAGAAGAGATTGTCAAATTGGTCAAAATACAAGAGATGGAGCACGTCATCAGCGCCGATATGTCGTTTGCGTACAGTGAGGATGAACTCAATGCCGAGCGGGATAAGCTCGAAGCCTTCGGAGGAGATATACCCGAATGGCTTAATGATGAGAATGCTACCAAGCGCGACATTAGGTATAACGGCGATCTCAAAGATCGTTTTTAACCTTTTCTAACACAGAAAAAAAAGGATCTAACATGAATAAAATCACTTTATCGGCAGTTGCCATTCTTTCAATGGCCGGACCTCTCTCAACGATGCTCAGTGCGGAAGATAGTTTTACCCTCTTCAGCGATGCGAAGTTCAACGGCGAGGTTCGGCCTCGTTATGAATATGTAAGCGTTCAGGATTCCGGGAAAAAAGACGCCGATGCGCTAACGGTACGGGCAACCATCGGATTGGAAGCAACCCTGTTAGGGATTGAGGGGCTCTCGATGAAAGTTGATGGAACGACGGTTCAAACGATCGGCGGTCAGAAATATAATGACAGCAGAAATGGCAATACTGCCTATGAGACAGTAGTCGATCCTGAACAAACACGTTTCTCACAGGGGTATCTCCAATATAAATTGGGTAAAACAACCGCAAAAGTGGGCCGTCAGATCGTCAATCTAGACAATCAGCGCTTTATCGGTTCGGTTGACTGGAGACAGATGATGCAAAGCTTTGATGCAGCCCTCATCAGTAACAGTTCTATTGACAATTTGACCCTTAATGGCGCATACGTATGGGGAAGAGCAGCCGTCAGCGATGCTCCGACAGCCGATACAAACACGATCCTTTTGAATGGTTCATATAAAGTGAGCGATATGGTAAAAGTGACGGCATATGATTACATGATCTCATCCGCAAGCGATACGATTGGTCTTTCGTTGACCGGAGAAGTTCCTGCAGCTGAAGCAAAAGTCACCTACCGTGCCGAATACGCATCACAAGGCGATGCATCACGTGATACTACCGGCGGAACGGTAAACGCTCAAGCTGATGCCTATTACTATAACCTCGATGCTCTTGCGAATATCAGCGGTTTACTTGTCGGTGCTGGTTATGAAGTCTTGAGCGGTGCTGCCAATAATGGGACAACAGCTACCGATGGAAAAACAGCTTTTCAAACCCCACTGGCGACACTTCATGCTTTCAATGGATGGGCAGATAAATTCTTGAGTGGAACGCCGATAGGCGGTTTGTGTGATGCAAGCGTCACTTTGGGCTACACTACACTAGCTTTTGGAAAAGCAATGGTCGTATATCATGATTTCCAAACCGATAAAAGCATGGCAGGTAAAAGTGATCTAGGAAATGAGTGGGATCTTTTGTATACCCATGCAATCCCAGGGATAAAAGGGCTTAACGGTCTAGTAAAAGCAGCCTATTTTAATTCTGGAGATGTTGCAGGATTTACCAAAGATGTGAGCAAAGTCTGGCTGCAGGCAACGTATAAATTCTGATGTTAAAGGGGTTCCGATGTGGTCGAATAAACGTGTTTCTAAGCGTGACGGTTCCTCGGAGCCTTTCTTGGCGTATAAAATCAGCGACGCGATAGAGAAAGCCTTTCACAGTGAATCGCAAGAGAGTCATCCCGAGTATCTCAATCGGGTGCTTCGTCGTATAGAGGCTGAGAATCGTTACAGCGTCGAAGCGATTCAAGATATCATCGAAGAAGAGCTACACGAAGCGGGTGAATTCAAGGTGATGAAATCATTTCTCACCTATCGTTTTTTACATAAAATGCAGCGTGAGCATATTTTGGGGCTTCAAAACGATACGACGTATGTCAACTCCACCCAGAGTGTTCAAGAGTATATTTACAAGTCCGACTGGCGGGTCAATGCGAATGCCAACACCGGCTACTCCAATGCCGGATTGGTCAATAATCTCGCGGGAAAAGTGATCGCCAATTTTTGGCTTGATAGCGTCTACTCGCCCACCGAAGGAGCTGCCCATCGCAACGGGGATATTCATATCCACGACCTCGATTGCCTCACGGGGTATTGTGCAGGATGGAGTTTGCGTGCATTGCTCAATGAAGGATTCAACGGGGTACGCGGCCGTGTCGAGAGTACACCGCCGCGTCATTTGCGCGAAGCACTCGGGCAGATGGCCAATTTTTTAGGGATCTTGCAGTCGGAGTGGGCAGGTGCGCAGGCCTTTAGCTCTTTTGATACGTATCTGGCACCGTATGTGTTTATCGATGCTTTGCCCTACGATGAGGTCAAAAAAGCGATACGAAGTTTTGTCTACAATTTGAATGTCCCTGCACGCTGGGGGCAATCCCCTTTTACCAATGTGACCCTCGATTGGATCGTACCCGAAGATTTGCGCGAGCAATTTCCCACCTATCGCGATCACCATCTTTTTGAAGCGATGCGTGCAACGGCACATCATCAGCGTAAACTCTCCGAGCGGGGTAAAGAGCGTTTACAGGAGCTGACCTACAACGATTTTCAAGCCGAAATGAATCTCATCAATCGCGCTTTTTACGAGGTGATGACCGAAGGGGACAGCGCAGGTCAACCCTTTACCTTTCCCATTCCTACCGTCAATATCACCGAAGATTTTAACTGGTATGGTGAAAATACCGATCTTTTGTTCGAAAACACGGCGAAAATCGGTTCCAGCTATTTTCAAAATTTCATCGGCTCCCAATACATTCGTAATGATGCAGGAGATTTGATTGAAAACCCTCATGCGTATAAACCCGGAGCGGTACGCAGTATGTGCTGCCGGCTTCAGCTCGATTTGCGCGAACTGCTCAAACGGGGCAACGGGCTTTTTGGCAGTGCAGAGATGACGGGAAGCATCGGGGTAGTGACGATTAATATGGCACGGCTGGGATACCTCTATAAAAATGATCTGGAAGGGTTGATGGGGGCATTAGATCGATTGCTGGAAATTTCCTATTCAACGTTGGAGAAAAAACGGCGGTTTGTTCAGGATATGTTTGAACGCGGACTTTACCCCTATACCGCCCGTTATCTTAAAGATTTTCGGAACCATTTTTCGACCATAGGGGTCAACGGTATGAACGAGATGATTCGAAACTTTACGGGGGATACTGAAGATATTTCAAGCGTGTACGGGATTGATATGGCCCAAACTATTTTGGATACGATGCGTGAGACAATGCGTCTGTTTCAGGAAAAAAGCGGCAATCTCTATAATCTCGAAGCAACTCCTGCAGAGGGGACAACATACCGTTTTGCGAAAGAGGATATCAAACGCTATCCCGATATCTTTCAAGCGGGGGAGGGGGAAAATATCTATTACACCAACAGTTCTCAGCTCCCCGTTTCGTTTACGGATGATCCGTTTGAAGCCTTGATGCTCCAGGATGAACTGCAATGCCGTTATACGGGAGGGACGGTACTTCATTTGTATATGGGGGAGCGTCTGAGCTCTGCCGAAGCGTGCCGACGGATGGTGAAGAATGTTATCACCAACTTTCGCCTCCCCTACATTACTGTGACGCCAACGTTTTCGGTGTGTGCCGAGCATGGCTATCTCAGTGGAGAACATGAGTTCTGTCCCCTTTGCGATGCGCAAATTCTCACTCGATACCAACACAAGGAACACCCATGAATGCCCATGAAATATTAGAAGCAAACCAAAGTTTGCGAACCCGTTGTATGGTCTATACGAGAGTGATGGGGTATCACCGTCCGGTCGAGAGTTTTAATCTCGGTAAAAAAGGGGAGCACAAAGAGCGTACGTGCTTCAAAGAAGCCCCCAAACGTCATGTTGCCGCTTTATGACATTACCCGCTTTACCCTCTTAGACTATCCTGATCTGCCTGCCGCCATTTTATGGTTTGCAGGGTGCAATTTGCGATGCAGCTACTGTTATAACCCCGATATTGTTTTTGGCGAAGGACATTTTAGCGAACGTGATGCCCTTGATTTTCTGGAGCAACGGCGCGGTTTGCTCGAGGGGGTAGTTCTCAGCGGCGGCGAGTCTACCCTCTATCCCCGTCTGCTTTTATTGTGTCGATCTATCAAGGCTCTGGGGTACAAAATAAAGCTTGACACCAATGCGATGCGTCCCGATGTTATTGGAGCGCTGCTGGAGAATGGTCTCCTTGATTACGTAGCATTGGATTATAAAGGACCCGCTTCGAAGATGTCGCAGATCTGCGGTGGAGGATCCGAAAAGAGATTTTGGGAAAGCATGACCCTGCTTCAAGAGAGCTCGGTGGCCTATGAAGTGCGTACGACGTTTCATCCTGATTTGTTGAATGAAAACGATATTGCCCTTATGGCCCAGGCGTTAACCGACTCGGGATACAGCCGCCCTTATTATGTGCAGATTTTTCAAGAGGGGATGGGAACAGTAGGGGGGATACTCCCCTCAAAACGGCGGATCGATTATGAAAAACTGGCCTTGTATGCCACGGTCCGTTCATAGAATCTCTTGACTTGCATCAAAGCAATCCATTGGGAAATAGCCTACAATTAATAATTATTTTTCAAGGAGTTTACAATGAAAAAAGGTCTTATCGTATTGGTCGCATTAATGAGTTTGGCGTCGGTAGCGGCTGCAGCAGAAGATGGGGCGGCACTGTATAAAAAATGTGCGGCGTGTCATGGCCCTGCGGGTGAAAAATCAGCATTAGGCAAAAGTAAAATCATTAAAGATATGGGTGTAGCCGGTATTATTACGGCATTAAAAGGGTACAAGGACGGTAGTTATGGGGGACCGATGAAGGGGATGATGAAAGGGCAAGCGGCTCCTTTGAATGATGCCCAAATCGAAGCCATTGCGGCGCACATCGCTAAATAGTTTTTCCGTATCCCCTTTGGGGGCATCGTAGAGTCTTTTCATAAGAGGGCCTCATTACGTTTGGCCTTCTCTAGCGTGTCTCCTCTCTCACATATCCGTCTTCTACTCGTAAAATCCGATCAAACAACGGCAGCATCCGTTCATCGTGCGTAACGACCACAATGGCGACTTCTTGTTCAACCGAGAGCTTTTTAAGCAGTTGCATGACCGATAGGGCGCGTTGGGCATCCAATGCAGCCGTCGGCTCATCGGCCAAGATGATTTTAGGATTGTTGGCCAGTGAGCGTGCAATCGCGACGCGCTGACTCTGGCCGCCGGAGAGCTGCGATGGCATTTTGGCAAGTTTGTCAGCGACTCCTAAGTACTCCAAAAGCTCTTTTGCTTTTTGGTCGGCTTGAAGTTTTTTCACCCCATTCATGAGGGGAACGAGGGTTACATTCTCCAATACCGTGAGAAAAGGGATCAGGTTGTGGGATTGAAAAATGAATCCGATTTTTTCGCGTCGTACACGGCGTGTATCGCTGACGTGCCATTTTTGGTCATACATCAAATCGCCATCCAGCGTCAGCTCCCCGCCGGAAGGTTCGGTGATGCAGCCGATCATCGTAATAAGGGTTGTTTTCCCTGAACCGCTTGGCCCCAGCAATGCAACCGTCTCTCCCGAATAAATTTCGAACGTCGCCTCTTTGATGGCGGTGACGGCGCTTTCACCCTCTCCATAGATTTTGGAAAGATTTTTCACCGCGATGACAATTTTTTTCATTTACCCTCCGATTGCACTGGCAGGATCGACCCGAAGGGCGGAGCGGATACCCGACAATGAGGCCAGAATACTGACGATGATCACCACGGCAAAAAGCTTGAACGCATCACCGGGGATGAGGATCACCGTCTTGGGGAAGAAACCGGCGCTGGCATTGGCAAAAAGATTCCCCCCGATAAACGCGAGTACCCCCAAAAGGAGCGACTGCTGGGCGATCATTTTGGTGATGATAAAATTGGAAGCGCCGATGAGTTTTAAAATAGCGATCTCTTTCATCTTTCCGATGGTCATCGTATAGATGATCAAAGAGATAATGACTGAGGAGACAATCAGCAAGATGACCGTAAACATGCCGATCTGTTTCGCGGAGCGCTCAATGAGATTTTTGGTGAGGATATCGGCTTGCTCGGATGCGGTATACACCTCTTGGTGTTTCCAGCGGGCAATCTCTTTGGCAACGCTGGGGGGGTCAAACCCCTCATGCAGCGCTAGGGCGAATGCGTTGACCGTCGTCGTAGCGCTTGCGTCTTTTCCTCGCGCCCGGTCATTACGAATTTGTTCGTTACTGAACAAAAACTGTAACTCCTGCGCTTCGTCTAAATCCAGATAGATCATCGGATCGCCTCCGGAGGAGACGGCTTTATGGGTTAGCCCTACGACGGTATACGTATTGCGCCCCAGACGAATAGAATCGTTGAGGGTAAAACCGGTTTTCGTATCAACGATGATTTCTCGGCTTCTGTTTTCGATTCCTCTCCCCCGGACGAGCGCAAAGGGGGTAAAGCCGCTGAGCGCTTCATATCCCAGCGCATAAACACGAATCGGTTTTGCCCCTTGATGAATTTGCAGCCCCTGAAACGTGAGGGGATGGACCGTTTTCACCCCTAAAAATCCTTTGAGAGAGTATTTGAGATCTTCATGCAATCGGGAGGTTTCGGCGAAAGGGCCGAGGGTGTCTTTTTGAACGACCCACAAATCCGGAGCAATGTTATTGGGGACGATCATCGCATCATGCACCATTCCCCGGTAGACTCCGATCATGATGAGTACGACGCCGATGAGCATCCCGACACCCAGCGCTGTCGTGATGAATTTTCCGAGCGAATGGGTGATGTCACGCCATGCAAGATTAATCATGGATGGGGCGGCTGATGAGGATCTGCGCTTCGGATTGCTCTCCCAAATGCAACGGTTCGGGAAGGGTATCCAATCCTATATAAACAACCCGCTCTTCGGTGATGCGGTCACTCTCTACCCCGATTCGCAAGATGTGACCCGTATAGATTTTTTCAGGAGAAGAGCGCAGTGTGACGGTTGCTTTTTGCCCTATGCGCAGAGCGGCACTTTGGCGTTCGTCGATGTAGATTTTGACCCACACGGTCGCTGGATTGGCAATACGAAATACGCTGACACCCGCCCCGACCGTACTGCCCGCTTCCGCTTCACGAGCAACAACAATCCCCTCAATGGGAGAACGCAGCGAGAGATCGCTGATTTTTGCGTTCACGGCATCGAGAGATCCTTCGGTACGCTCAATCTCGTATTGTGAGAGGAGGAGCGCTTCTTGTGCGCCGGACAGGAGGGCATGAGCGCTTCGCGCTGAGGCTTGGGCCCCATCGAGTTCAGACTGGGTAACGTATCCCCCTTTGATGAGCGATTGGTACCGATGCAAGGTCGCATCGGCCAACTCTTTTTTCGCTCGCAAATCTTCTATGAGTGCTTTTTGGGATGCCATCTGCGCGCGGCTTTTGGCTATCATGGCACGGCTCTCTGTTTGATTTCCGGCAAGTTCTGAGGGCTCCATTTGGGCCAACACGGCTCCTTTGCGGACCAGATCCCCTTCATCGGCATAGAGTGCGGCGATTTGGGAGGTGCTTTTGGGTGCGAGTACGATGATCTCTTTGGCTTCGAGGGTCCCTACGCCGCTGATCGTCTCTTGGGATTTTTTTGGAGCCGGGGTAAGCGATTGCCCACTCTCTTGGGGCGTATGAAGCTTCAGATAACCGATCCCCCCTGCGGCTGCCGCGATGGCCAATCCGATGAGGATCGGCTTAATTTTTGCAAACGTCATTAGTACCCCTTTTGTTCAGCAGCCGCTGTATCTGCGCCCATGCTGCTATTTTTTGAAATTTTGCCTGCTCATGAGCGATCCGAGCGTTTTCGAGAACGCTTTGGGATTCCAAAACATCGATGTAGGTAGCCAGCCCTTGGGCGTAGCGCCCTTCCATCAGTAAGAGGGCTTTTTGCGTGGCGGCTATCACCCCTGCTTTGGCGGCGATCGTCTCATCCGAGCGTTTGAGATCGCTGTAGGCGTTATAGAGCTCTTGCCATAAGGAGCGTTCCGTGTTTTCATACTCTTTTTGAGCCATCAGGAGGGCCAGGCGGGTTTTTTGTGCATCGGCGCTCAGTTTCCCTCCCTCATACAACGGAATGGTTCCCCTGACTCCGATTGATGCCGTGTCGTAGGCGCTTAAGGAGCGATCGTAGCCATAGGAACCGACAAGCATGAGGGTCCCGTAGGACTCTTTGTCGGCGGCTTCGGATATTAATTTGGCATGTTCGATGGAGATTCGCAGTTTTTGCAGCTGCGGATTATAAAGGGAGAGGTGTTCGCGCAGCTGTGCCGCCTCTTCTTTATTCGCGGAGATCTCATTGACACGACGATCGAAGTCTTCTGCAATCGATACCGGTTCGTTCGCTCCGACGAGGAGTTCTAGGGCTATTAGGGCTTTTTGGTGTTCGGCCCTGGCCGCTTCGAGATGCTCATGTGCTTCCATCCATGAGGCTTGAAATCGCGATTCATCCGCCGCCGTTTTTAACCCTGCTGTATGCATCTGTTTCGCCTGTTTCCATTGCGATTCGTAAAATTGAGCCGATGTGTCTGCGGTTTCGATGAGCCGCTTGAGATAAGCGACCGTGTAATAGCGCAGCCATACGTGTTCAATGAGGGTGTTTTCTACCTGTGAGTGGGCTGTGAGTGCTTCTTGCTCTTTGGAGGCTGCCGCTTGATGTTTCGTGCGGCTGCGTCCAAAATCCCACAACAAATACGATCCGCTGACGTCGGTGTGGAACGCATCGTTTTGACGGGTTGAAAACGTACCGTTTACGGGCATTACAAACGTTTTGGTCGGAAAATATTCTCCATTTAGATCGATGCGCGGAAGCAGGGCCGAGTGGACGGCACGGGAATCGGTTTTGGCGCTCTCGTACTGCAAGGAGGCTAGGTGCGATTCGGGATGGGATTGTAAGGCCATCGAAATCGCGTCATCCAGACTCAATTCCAGCGCAGGGGCATTCATAAAAAGGAGTAAAAGAGCAATCGTTGTTTTCATACACATCCCATAAATGATGAGGATAATAGTATCACAAAAGAGGGGTGAACGGCGTGATTCATGGGAGGAGATTCTTTTTGATCTTTTCTAAAGCGATCGCAATGATCACCAGCGTGAGCAGACCTACAAAGAGCGGTTCGAGTAAATAGAAGCTCAGATGCCCCTGGGTGATAATCAAAAAATTGGCTCCGGCAGGGGGATGAATCGTTTTTGTCCACTGCATCAGCATAATTGCGGCACCCAATCCTCCCCCCACGGCGAGCCAATCCCCCGGGGTGTAGATCAGTATTCCTATGGCGATCAGCGTCGAAATGAGATAGCCGCCAAAGATATTGAACGGTTGGGAAAAGGGGCTGTTGGGGGCACTGAAGAGTAACACGGCCGTTGCCCCAAAGGGGGCGATGATCATCATCGTATCGGCTTCTTGTGCGATGAGTCCCAGCAGCGAGAGGCCAACAAACGCCCCTATTCCGGCAATAATGCTCTCAAAAAGATGCGTATACTGTCGGTTAGGCGTTTTGTGCATACAGTTCTTGTTCGCGCTGCATCAAGATATTCGCTAAAAAGGTATAGGCCTCAACCCA
>DASUMY010000114.1:0-11792 GCA_036277435.1 Sulfuricurvum sp. | reverse complement strand
TGAACGACCCCTCAAGCATCCGTTATTTGGTCAGCCGCGACACCGAAAACTTAAGCGAGAGTGACATCAACAAAGCCGCCATCGAGACCTACGCCGAAAACCTCAGCGACGGGGTCATCGCACCGATGTTTTATCTGTTAGTGTTCGGTTTGGTGGGATTGTTTCTCTATAAAGCGGTCAATACCCTCGATTCGATGGTGGGGTATCGGACACAAAAATACGAGAGATTCGGCAAAATGAGCGCGCGGCTGGACGATATTTTAAATTACATCCCCTCCCGTATCACGGCCGTGATCCTATTGATCCTCTTCGGTAAATTGGGGAAACTCAAACAAACATGGTATTACGGCCGTCTCCATCAAAGCCCCAATGCAGGATACCCGATAGCGGCGATGGCACTGTGCTTGGATGTTGCACTGGGGGGACCGACATCGTATTTTGGCAGCGTCAAAAACAAGTCCTATTTCGGTGAGGGGAAGCGGGAGATCACCGCCCTGGATGTTCGCCGCGCATTGGCGCTTCAGTGGAAACTCGATACCCTTCTCATTACACTACTGATTGCGGGGGTTTTGGCATGAGATCGATCTCTATTTTCGGCACCTGTAGCGATGCGGGGAAATCGACCCTGACGTTTGTTATCGGGCGATTGTTGCAAGAGAGAGGAATCAACGTCGGGGTGTTCAAAGCCCAAAATGTCTCCAATAACTCCCGCGTTTGTGATGACGGGTCCGAAATCGCCATCGCCCAGTATTTTCAAGCAGAGGTGTTGGGGATACCGACGAGCTACCACCTCAACCCGATTCTTCTGAAGTCGGGGCGCGGAAACAGCGCCTCGCTGATTGTCAAAGGACGCGCGGTAGAGGACAAGGAGGTGCGGGAGTACTACCGTGATCTCGATCTCCTCAAACCTGCTGTCGATGAGTGTTTTGAGTATTTGAGCCATCAGTATGAGTGTGTCGTATGTGAGGGGGCGGGGAGTCCGGTGGAGCTGAACCTGATGGACAAAGACCTCTCCAATATTTACATTGCCGAAAAATACAATACGAAGATCATCCTCGTCGCCGATATCGAAAAGGGGGGCGTTTTTGCCTCGATATGGGGGGTCTACAATCTCCTCCCCGAACAACTTCGCGCCAACGTCATCGGAGTGATCATCAACAAATTTCGCGGCGATCTCACCCTCTTCGATGAGGGGATTACGATTATTGAAGAGCGTTTCTCTATCCCTGTGCTGGGGGTTCTCCCCTACACCCCGTTGAATCTCGGATTTGAAGATTCGCAAAGCCTCAAAAATTTTGTCCAAAACAAATCCAACCCCGTCCAAAAAATCGGGATCATAAACTACCCCACAATGAGCAATTACAACGATTTCGAACCGCTCATCGCCGATGAAGCGGTTTTTGTCGAGTTTATCACCTCCAATGTTTCGCTGGAAAGTTTTGATCTCATCATCCTCCCCGGAAGCAAACTGGTGATCAAAGATTTGCAGTGGCTCAAATCAACGGGACTTTTTGAGGCACTCCAAAAAAGGACCGAACCGATATTGGGAATTTGCGGCGGCTACCAGATGATGTTCGAGATGATTATCGACGATGGGTGTGTCGAAACCGAAGCCCCAAGCCGTGAGAGCGCTCTGGGCTTTATCGATGATGTCATCGTTTTCCAAAAAGAGAAAATACTCAAAAAGGGAGAGTATCCCCTCTTCGGCAAAACCGTTCAGGGGTTTGAAATTCACCACGGAACGAGTGTAAAATATCCCCTTTCGTATGAGAGAGGCCCTATCAAAGGGACATTCGTCCACGGACTTTTTGAGGATGAGGCGTTTGAAGCCTACAAAAAAACAACGATCGATGCGTTTATAGCCATCATGAGAGAGAAAATCGATCTTCAAAGGATACTGCACCATGTCGTATAAAAAATGGTTCGATGAGCATGCACAAAAACATAAAGCAATTATGGACCGACTGACCCATCTCAGCGATGCCGAAGTGATCGAATACTTCCGATTCGAAAACATGGTGAAAAACGAACCGGGGTTCTGCCCCCTCTACGCCGAGAACAAAAAATGCCACGACACCCCTGAGCTTAACTGCTATTTGTGTGCTTGCCCCAACTTTCGGTTTAATGACCAAGGATTCGAAAAAGAGGGGGATAAAACCCTTTTCAGCACCTGCTCGATCGAGAGCCCTGATGGCGATCGCTACATCAGCGAGAGTGCCATTCACCAAAACTGCGCCGGGTGCCTCGTCCCCCATCGCGAGAGCTACATCAAAAAAGTCTTCGACCGAAACTGGCTGGCCGTTATGCAGGAGGTGCCGTGTGAGAGCGATATATCTGGGGATTAAATTTGCCCTGAGCTATTTTACGGTTCTCCCTGTCCGCTTCAATGAGGCCGATGATCTTTCACGTCCAAGCGTTCTGACAACCATGCTTCTGACCCTTCCCTTTGTGGGGATATTGCTCTCAGCCCTTTCTATCGCGGTATTTGTAGCTCTGGAACCGCTGGGATGGCTTGCGGCGATCACCGCATCGGTCATCTACATGGCGCTGTACGGATTTATCCATACCGAAGCGGTCATCGACGTTGCCGATGCCGTGTATGCCGCCCACAGCGGAAAAGACCCCTATAGCGTCATCAAAGAGCCCTCCGTAGGCGCCATGGGGGTTTTGTACGGGACCGGCTTTATGATCCTCAAAATCGCCGCCCTCGCCACCTTGCTGATGCACCATCTCTTTCTCCCCTTTATCGCGATCGCCGTCATCAGCCGTATTGCCCTGCTCGTTTTGATCCGGACGTACACCTTTCGTTCCTCCTTTGTTTCGCAGCTCAAAGAGCGGCTGAATCTATCCCCTTTGCTTCTCCTGATAATTCTGTACGGGATAACGGGATGGATGGTTCTCTCCTGGATGGCAATCGCTCTTTTTGCCCTCGGAATCCTCAGCGCCCTGTTGATGACAGCTCTGGCCAAAAAATCTCTGGGATTTGCCAACGGCGATGTCCTGGGGATGTCGCTGGAAGGGGTTGAACTGATTCTCATACTGGGGACAGTGCTGGCATGGATCTGACCTTTTTACGCCATGCGGCCCCGATGGCAAAGTATCAAGGATGCTACAATGGACACACGAATATTGCGATCGATCCGAAGCATTTTGAGTACGATAAAATCGCTTCTCTTGCCCAGCGTCGCTATGACTGTATTTACACCTCCGATTTGATCCGCTGCCGTGCCACGTTGGAACAGATGCAGATAAACGATTACATCCTCGATGAGCGCCTGAGGGAAGTCCGATTCAAACCTGCCATCGAGGGGAAAAGATTCGCCGATATCGAACAGATGGAGGGATATTCTCCAGAGCTTCTCACGACGCAGGAGAGCTGGCACGCGTTTATCTGCGACGAACCTCTCCAAACATTTCGGGAACGGATCCAGCATTTTTTGGAGGAACTTCCGCGGGATCAGACGATTCTCATTTGCACCCACGGCGGGGTGATTGCGATGATGCTCTCTGTATTAGCCCCGCAAAGCCCCGCTGCGTCATTGGCGTATCTGGACCATATTTCGCTGACGATTTCTCTCTAAGCAGAAGATTCATCGCTCTTTAGGTAAAATAAGCTCATACGTCACAGGAGAGCGCAATGCGGCATACCGTTTTCATCTTATTGCTAAGCACCGCTGCATGGTGTGCCCCCGTGCCTCTGTATTTCTCCGGCAATGAACACATCTCCTCACGCGATTTGTATGATGCCCTGGGACTCAGACTTCCCTATGCTATCGAAGTGTGGGAAGATCATCCCGCAGTGGATCCGCTCGCCGTTTCCCAAAGCATCTCCGCACTGGTCAGTTATTACCGATCAAAAGGGTATTTCGATGCCAAAGTAACGGCCGAGGAGAGCAACACCTCTATCACGATGCTCATTCGTGAAAACGACCCCGTCACGGTCGCCGATATTCAAATCAACAGCGTTCTGGATGTGGATGCCGCCCTCACCTTGAAACTCAATGATTTATTTGATCAAGAGAAGTTTTCCGACTCCAAGAAAAGGATTAAAAAACGGTACGGCGACAGGGGATACTGCAATGCCGAATTCAACTCCAAAGCATGGGTCGATACCCAGACCCATAAAGCCTATTTGTTGTTTGAAGCGACCCCTCATGAATCGTGTGTTTTCGGTTCCATCAGTGTTGATTCTACCCCCAACATTGACGGCAATTTAACGGCCTCGATGCTCCGGTTCAAAGAGGGGGACCCCTACAGCCTCGAAGCCATCCAAAAAAGCTATGAAGCGCTCTACGCCCAAGAAGCCATCGCCCGGGTCACCATCAATGACAATGACCGAAACGGCAGCATTGTCCCCATTACGCTGGATATTGAAGAGATTGAACGCCCTATTCGCTTTACCGCGGGTCTGGGCTACAGCAGCGACCAGGGATTCGGTGCCCTTGCCGGGATTAAACACCGCAATATCTTCGGTGATCTCAAAACACTGTCGCTCGATGCCAAATTTACACAGATCAAACAAGAAGCATCGGGTACCCTCTCCGTTCCTCTGCACAATCGCGCATCACTGCACGGAGAGATAGGCTATTCCGATGAATTATTTGACGGGTATGCCTCCGAAAGTGTCTTTGAAAAAATCACCCTCAAATATCAAGACTCCCCCTCATCCGCACTTTTTGGATTTTTGTTTGATCAGGCAAAGACCTATGAGAGTACGAATACGGAAGCGTTCCCGAACACGAATCTTTTTATCCTCTCCCCCCTGGGTGAGATCAACTATGACACCCGTGACAACCCCCTTGACCCCAAAAAAGGGGTATGGATTAATGCCAAAGCGCAAGGCTCATTGTTATCCGATTATTCCGATGCCACCTATTTCAAAACGCTCCTGTCCGGCGCCTATTTGGAGAGTATCGGCGAACACGTGATCGGAACGCGGATCAAATGGGGAACCTTGCGCACGTATGATGGGCAAGTCCCCCCATCGTACCGTTTTTATGCCGGAGGGATGAATTCGAACCGCGCCTACACCTATCGTGATTTGGGCCCCAAAGACCTCCACGGCGATCCGCTGGGATTTAACGCGCTGCTGGAGGGGAGCGCCGAGTACCGTTTCCCTATTTACAATGCGTTGCGAGGGGTATTGTTCACCGATTTGACCTTTGGTTCGGACAACTATGTACCCGATTATACCCTCCCCTATTGGGCACTGGGGGCGGGACTGCGCTATGTCACCCCCATAGGTCCCGTCGCTATTGACATCGGTATCGACCCCGAGGATAACAGCCAGTATGCGATCCATTTTCGCGTAGGGGAACTCTTTTAACCGATCACGCTCCCAGTGAGAGGGTTACCCGATACTGTTTTTCATCCTGCACGTCGCTCAGGTGCCATCCATAATAATCGCAAAGCGTTTTGGCAATCTCCAGCCCGACCCCTGCTGAATGGATAATCGGCGTACTTTGGCCGCATACGGGATTATTAATCTCAAAGGTTCCGTTGTCGCAGCGTAAATAAATCGTACTTCCCAGGCACGTGTGATTCAGTGCATTTTCAATCAAAATACGGGCAACCCGCTCAAACGGTTTTTTAGGGAGGAGCGCGGCGGATGCTTCGGGAATATTCAGCTCAAAATGGAGTTCACGATGCTGCCAAAGCGGTTTCAACTCCTCAATCCACCGTTCGACCGATTCTTTCAAATATATGGTTTCCATCTCTTCAGATTGCTGTGTCGCGTGCAATATATGGGTGATTTTTTCCGCAATGGTATCAATCTCTTCCCGGGCCTGTACGATGGCATCGGCGTTCCATTCCCCCTTTTGATCGGCGATATCGATCCGCAGACGTAACTGGGCCAACGGCGTCTTGAGCTCGTGCGTCAACGCTTTCATCGAATCGTGCTGTGCTTTTTGCAAACCGCTGATCCGCTGCTGCAGCGTCGCAATAGCATCGCGCAAAGCAACGATCTCCGTTCCGCCGCTGACCGCATCGGGTTTATTATCCGGATCATCACAGGTCAAACAATGGTTCACCAGTTCATTAAACGGTGCAAACAAAAGGCGGATCAACACATAGATGAGTCCGCTCGTAAAAAGAAAGCCCAACAAAAAGAAAAACCATCGGCTGGCCATCATATTGATCAGTTCGTCATCAATTTTAGCCGTTGATGAGCTGATCACCAAATAGCGTCCATCGGACAACAAAGATGAGCGAGACAGACGATCCTCTACGCTCACAGGTTCTGCCGACACCATTTCGATACGCAGGTCCTCCAGCAGTCCCCCTTTCAGAATACTTTGCATCTGCTCATTTTTTCGTATCTCCCCTTCCATCTGGGGGCTCCAGTGCGACAGATCATATTCATGGGTGATAATGTTCGTTAAAAACGATAAGCTTCGGGAAAGGCATTTCTCCATGTGCTGATAATAGATACTGGCCAGTCCGTATCCGAATATCGTAACCGAAACGATCGTCATCCCCAGCGAAACGGCCAGAATCCTCCCTTTAAACGTTTTTAAGAACATAGCCTCTTCCTTTTACCGTTTCAATCGGATCGATCGGGAGTTTTTTACGAATATTGCGGATAACGACATCGATCGTATTGGAGGTCGTTGCGCTGGGGTCGTCATAAATCGCATTAGCAATATCTTCACGGGTAAAAATTTTGTCGGGTCTCGACGCGAGAAAGAAAAACAGATCATGCTCTTTTTTGGACAGGAGTATCATCTCACCTTGTGCGCTGAGGGTTTCATTTTTCATATCAATGTGCAGAATATCGATCGTAATCACATCGGGCGTATAACGGCGGATCAGCGCATCCAGCCTCATTTTGAGTTCCCTCAAATCATACGGCTTCTCCAGATAGTCATCCGCCCCGGCACTAAGACCCGCAATCCGCTCTTCGACTCCCCCGTAGGCGCTCGCAATCATCACGGCACACGTGGGCTGAAGCTTTTTGAGCTTGGGAATAATTTCCATCCCCGTATCGGCACCCGATAGATTACGGTCCAATAAAATCGCTTCATACGAGTAGTCCTCGATAAGCTCCATCGCACTTTCCAAAGACCCTGCTGTGTCAATGGTGTGGAACGCATCCAGAGCATCCTTTAACATAGACCGTAATTTTAAATCATCTTCAATTATTAATATTCTCATGCACATATTGTAATTAATTTTGTTCTTTATTCCCCTTTAATCCCAAAAAAGAGTTATTTTCATGATTTTTTCATCCACGGCCAGTACGATGTGGCAGTTTAAATAACGTAAGGAGCATTCATGACCCAAAAAATAGCGACCCTATCTCTCTCAGCCATTTTGGCCACCCAGCTGATGGCGGCCGAAGATCTGAGCGAAATGATTAAAGAGGGAAAAGCGGGCGGATATGTCCGTATCCACCACATCGAGCCGGCGTTTTCAGATACCGTTGCGGCAACGGGCAGTGTTATCGGGGGTAAACTCAAATACCAAACAGGTGCCTTGTACGGCTTGCGTTTCGGAGCAGCACTCTATACAACCCACGATACGGGTCTGACCAAATGGGACTATAAAACCAAAGACGGCTACAGCCAAGTCGCTCAGGGGCTCCATGGGGATGAGATGGAGAGCTATTCGACGCTGGGAGAAGCGTATGCGAGCTATCATCTCTCCAACACCGACATCACCTATGGGCGTCAAGAGTTTAAAACGCCGATGACCGAAAATGCCGTGACGATTATCCCGAACCTCTTCGAGGGGACCGTTGCGACGATCAAAGAGATGCCTGATTTCACCGTCACAGCAGCCCACATCATCAAAATGCAGTACGGTACCCGTGCGGCAACCGATGCAGGATTGATCGGTGATGGTGTTTACGGGATCACTTCAGGAACTGGATATGGATTCGTCAGTCCGGTCGTTAACGGAACTACCGGTGTTATCACTCCAGGCACAGGGAAAGAATCGTTTCAAGACATATCCATTGCTATGATGGGGACAGCAGCCAATATGGATACTTCTGGCGTAACCTCTTTGGGAATTGATTACGCAAAAGGAGCCTTTAAAGCCCGTGTATGGGACTACTACGCTCATGAAATGTACAACACCCTCTACGCTGATCTCGAATACAAAATGGATGCAGGCCCGGCAAAAGTGACCCTTGGAGCACAAATTCTCAAACAAGATGACGTCGGTGATTTTTCAACATCCCTTGGAGCAACCGCAGAAATTGATAAATTAAGAACGGTAACAGCATTAAATGGAACCCCGCTGTACAAAACCAAAATCAGTGCGGATGGCCAAATCGATGCTACCCTATGGGGACTTCAAGCTAAAGCCGATATCAGCGATTTTTCTTTCAGTGCCGCCTATAATAAAAATGAAGACGGTCACGTCATCAACGCATGGGGCGGTGATCCGGCGTATACCAGCATGATCTTTGCCCGTAACGAATACCGTGCCGATACGACCGCTTACAAGCTCGGTGCCGAATACAGTTTCGCATCACTTGGAATTCCGGGATTGAAATTTATTTACAACCATGCCGAGTATGACACTGATGTTAAAACATGGGCAACAGACACCCTTGCTCCTTCGGGAATGAGAAATGAAGAAACCGAAGTGGATGATTATATCCTCCACTACGCCGTTCCCTCGATCAAAGGGCTCTGGTTCCGTCTGTTCCATGTCCAACGTGACAACGATACGCGCCAATACGAGCAAGAGCACACGCGTCTTGTAGCAAACCTAAGCTTCTAAGGAGACGGCATGAATTTATCACGACGTGATCTACTCAAAGCCTCCGGAATCGGTGCCGCGGCACTGGCGCTGGGAGGGGCAGCTACCGCCGCGCCTGCGGCAGAAGCTACAGCATCGGCAGCCAGCGTTGAGCTCATGCCCAAACCCGCCGGAAAACGGGTACTCATCATCGGCGGCGGATGGGGCGGTCTGACGGCGGCCCGCTACATCAAAAAAGAGGCTCCAGAAGCTGAAGTCGTCGTTTTGGAAAAACGCGACACGTTCGTCTCGTGTCCCATCAGCAACGAATGGCTCGCAGGGGAGATACCGATGGATTTTCTCACCCGCGACTATTTCACGGCAGCGAAAGATTTCGGCTACAAAATATTCCAAACGACCGTTACAGCGATCGATCGAAAAACCCGCACCGTCACCACAACGACGGGGAGCGTAGAGTATGATTACCTCCTTCTCTCTCCGGGAATTGCGTATGATTATTCCAAATGGTTCGGCAAAGATGCCCTCGCCGCCGAGCGCTGCCGCCAGGAGTGCCCTCCGGCACTGATGAGCGGAAGCGAGCACGTGGCTTTGAAAAAAATGCTTGAAGAGTTCGAGGGGGGGAATTTCATCATCTCCGTTCCCGATGGAGCCTACCGCTGTCCTCCGGCACCGTATGAGCGTGCAGCGATGATGGCCCACTACATGAAGAAAAACGGTATCCAAGGAAAAGTGATCATTCTCGATCCCAAAGCCAAACCCGCACCGAAAGGTCCCGGATTCCTGGCGGCGTACAAAGAGCTTTATGCCGATATCGTCGATTACCGTCCCAACTCTCTCGTAAAAACGGTCGATTTGGATAAAAAAGAGGTGATCGTTACCGTCACGTTGCCCGATGAGCGGACCGAAGAGGTTCGCATCCCTTACACAGCGGCCAATCTAATGCCGGTCAACAAAGCGTCCGATGTCATCGCGATGGCGGGGGTTGCCGGCGGTAAAGCGGGATGGGGCGTCATGACCTCTCCAACCTTCCAGACCAAAGCCGATGAGCGTGTTTTCGTCATCGGGGATGCCGTGGGTGGATATCCCTATCCAAAAAGCGGCGCCATCGCAAACGGTCAGGGACGTATCGTCGCGTCTCATATCGCAAGCCTGATCCAAGGGCGCCCTGCACTCAAAGAGGTGACGCTGCCGGAAAACATCTGTTTTTCGATGGTCAACGGCGAAGAGGCGATCTCTATTGGTGTCACGTTTTCCCTGATGGACGATAAAGATCTAAACGGGAACGATATCAAAGTCATCAAACCCAAAATGACCGAAAACAATACCCGTTCAACCGCACTGGGAAAAACAACCCATTCGTGGTTCAAAGGGATGATGACCGATATTTTCGGAAGCTGACTCCCCCCTCTTGGCCGATGCCTCTCCTCATTGGTCCAAGAGGGTAATTTAAGGGCAAATTGCGGCATAATAACACCATGCAAATGCCGTTAAACGATGATACAACCGGGCCAAAGTTCAAACGCACCAAACGATGGATTATTCGTTTGTATCTCGTGCTTCATGCCTTTATTCTTCTCACTGTTTTTGTCATAGCCGGGGCGATTTTTATCGCCTTTAAGCCCGATAGTCTCTCCTTTGTCACCACCCATCTTTTGGAACCGCTGGGGATTCACTTCAGCCATAGCGAGGGCTCTTTATCGGAAGGGTTCACCCTCCATGGGGTTCATACCGAGGCCATTGATGCCGACACACTGTCTCTCGATTACAATCTCACCACGATTCTAAAAGGGCAACACATCATCGATAACATCACGATTGACGGTCTGCGGATTCATCTGAACGATTTTATCGGCGACAGCGGCTCCTCTTTGCCGCTGCCTCGCTTTACCCTAAAATCGGTCACCCTCACGAATCTTCAGCTCATCAGCGACTACCCCATTGAGTTGGATATTAGAGCGAAAAATGGAAGCTATGACGGCAACCGTCTTTATTTTTCCTCGGTGCAGGCCTCCATCAAAAGCCGCTATGCCAGCGGGGCCCTACAAGGAAGGGTCAAAGACAATATCCTCACAGGGGATGCGTTGGTCTACCCCAATGCCAAAGAGCTCCATGATTATGTCGGACGGTTCACCACCCTTCCCGCATCACAGCGTATTACGATTGATGAACTCTCCAATAATCGGGTGAGCTTGCATACGGCAATTTCCCGTTTGGACACCGTACAAGACCCCCACACCTCGCTTCAGAATATCACCGTGGGGATGAACTACGTCTACGACGATCATTATCTCGATTTTAATGCTCGGTATACCCTCATCCGTGATCAAGAACAGATGCAAACCAGCCAGAACCTACGCTATGCCCTTAATGGCGTTACCACCAGTGCGGTCAAAGGGTTCATCACCTCCTCGCATCCTCTTCCCTCACACCTTTTGGAAGGACGGTTTCGGGATGATGCCGCCGGATTTGCGGGAAAAATCATGCTGGGGGATACGGTGCTCGGCCTTCAAAGCGATGATTATGACACCTTCGTATGGAATCTGGAAACCGTCCATCCCCATCTGAATTTTTTGCCCTATCTGCCCGAAGCACTGCGCCATTCCCCGTTCACCCTCAGTGCCAAAGGGAGCTATACGGTAGAGAATCAGCGGTTGATCGGAAACGTTAACGCCCATCACAATCACGCCGATTTCAATGGGACCCTTCGCAACGAAGCGGAGACTTTTCTCGTCCAAGGGGATCTGTTTCTCCTCCCAGATGCACCGACATGGGGAAAATGGAGCCTGAAACCGCCGTCGCATTTGGAACTGTCGCTTAACCGCCATCATGGGGTCACCCATCTTAATCTCAACGCAGACGCGCTGGCACTCTCCCTTGAGCAGACCGACCATCACCTCAAAGGGTCCGGCAATTATCTGGGGAGCTATTTTGATATCAGCGGTATCCAAAGCGAGCTTCACAGCGACGTCACGATTACCTCGTTCACCCCTTCTTTATGGAAAACACTCCAGCACATTCACCCCATCGAGCTTTCCAAAGGGGAATACTACGATGCCGAAGTGCGCACCGTTACGCATATC
>DASUMY010000113.1:0-3470 GCA_036277435.1 Sulfuricurvum sp. | reverse complement strand
CGCCAGCAGGGGCCCATTTTAGTATTGTCATCCCGATGGATCAATCTGCAGGAGAGGCTTCATGAAAGAGAAAACAAAGCTCCCTATTTCCGTTTTAATTGTTGACGATGAACCGGTGATTGTCGAGCAGCTGGCACAAATCCTGATGCGCCGGGTCGCAACGGTTCATACGGCGCGTAACGGTTCCGAAGCGTGGGAGTGTTATACGGCACAGCCGCTTGATTTGATCATCAGTGATATTGATATGCCCGTTATGAACGGGATTGAATTATTAAAATCGGTTCGTGCCAATGATCGCCATATCCCCTTTATCCTATCCACCGGGCTTAAAAATTTGGATGTTCTGATTCAAGCGATTGAGCATGGAATCACCTCTTTTTTGCCCAAACCTTTACAAAAACAGGATCTCATTGCAAAAATCGAGGAGATTGCCCATACCAAAGAGTTGGAACTCTCCGTAGCGAAAAACAAATTTTTACTCGAACAGTACAAAACGATCGTTGACTCTTCGAGTATTGTCTCCAAGACAGATGAGAAAGGGATCATTACGTTTGTGAACGATATGTTTTGCAGTATAAGCGGGTACAGCCGCGAGGAACTGCTCGGTCAGCCTCACAATATGGTGCGTGATCCCAAAATGCCTTCGCATGTGTTCAAGGATATGTGGGCGACGATACAAGCAAAAGAGATATGGCACGGATACATCAATAATCGTACGAAAGAGGGGACCCGCTATACCGTTAAAACGACGATAGCCCCTATTTTGGATCAAGAGGGGAATATTGTCGAATACATTGGGTTGCGTGAGGATGTCACCGAGCTTCAGCGTGCCAAAGATGAGGCAAAAGCGGCGGCTAAAATGAAAGGGGATTTTCTGGCCAACATGAGTCATGAGATTCGTACCCCGATGAACGGGATCATCGGATTCACGGAACTGCTCTCCAAAAGCGAGCTCAATGAAAAGCAAAAACGGTATATCGATATCATCAGCAGCAGTACTCAAGCCCTGATGGGAATCGTGAATGATATTCTTGATTTTTCCAAAATCGAAAGCGGAAAGGTGGAACTGGAATATACAGCGGTCAATCCGTTTGTCGAGTTCACTGCTATGGCGCAGCTTTTCACCGCAGGAATGGAAGGGAAGCAGATTTCCTTTGATACGGCCATAGACCCAAACCTAGCGCCATGTCTTCGGATGGACACTCTGCGTATGGGACAAATCATTGCGAATTTATTGAGCAATGCCGTCAAATTTACACCTGAAAAGGGGCATATTGCCTTTTACGCAGATTTGCTGGGGCGTACCGAGGAGGGGATGGCCATTCGCATCGGAATCAAAGACACCGGTATCGGGATACCGCTCTCCCAACGAAAGAAAATTTTTGAAGCATTTTCACAAGCGGACACCTCTATCACCCGTAATTTTGGAGGAACCGGTCTGGGTCTTTCGATCAGTTCGCATCTGGTCTTTCTCATGGGAGGGATATTAAAGGTTGAAAGCGAAGAGGGGAAGGGGAGCCATTTTTACTTTGAGGTGACTCTTCCTGTGTGCGATGAAACCTTTGCTTCAGCCAGCTCTTCGGGCTCAACCATCAAGCCCCATCTTGTCGGACGCGTTCTCGTCGCCGAAGACAATCGGGTGAATCAGATGCTGATTGAAGAGTATTTGAATAAATTCAATCTGGATGCCGTCATGGTGGAAAACGGTCAAGAGGTGCTTGATCAGCTTGCTCACCACCCTTTCGATCTCATTTTTATGGATGTCAATATGCCGGTCATGGATGGGATTAAAGCGACCGCTATTATCAAAAAAAGAGGGTTTACGGTCCCTATCGTCGCCTTAACGGCCAATGCGATGGACGGCGATCGAGAGAAGCTTTTGAAAAAAGGATTTGACAACTATTTGGCGAAGCCGATTGTGGTCGATCAGCTTGAAAAAATTCTTGAAACCTATATTGCCTCCACAGAGCTTTCGCCGGTTCTCTTTGAAACGAAGTTGCCTTGCGAGCTCGAAACCGATGCTTTGATCGTTTTGGACATTGAGGTGATGCGTAAAGAGCTGGCACTTCCGGATACGGTTATCCGTAAACTGCTCTCCCTCTTTTTACGGACATCGACCCCCTATGTCACAGAGCTTAAATCGGTCACCGATGAAATGAATCTGCAAAAGATAGAAGATATCGCCCATAAGATTAAAGGGACCGCCGCAAATTTGCGATTAAAACCGCTGGAAGAGGTGGCGAGTCAAATCGAAACCGCTGCTAGGTTGAAAAAAGAGATGGATTATAAAGAGCTTTGCAGCCGATTGGAGATGATTATGCAGACGGCTCAGGGTGAAATTACGGAGTTTCTGAATCACCAAGAGGAAAACGGATAATCATGATGCGATGGTTGAAGCGTAAATCACTCTTTTACACGGTTCTGTATGTTCTCATCATGGGGATTATAGGGGCAATCCTGTACACCCGCTATGAAATTCTGACCGAAAAGTATACGCAACGACACATCGACATGTTTGATCAGCGCATAGAGAGCTATCAGCTGATGCAGCAGCGGATGCTCGACAGCTATTTTCATTTATTCCTCGAATCTCCTCAAATCGCGCTGATTATGGAAGAGGCTTCCCGAAGCGAACCCTCAGTGCAAGCGGTATTGCGCCGTGAGCTGATGGGGCGCACCGAGGAGATGTTTAGAGCTTTGCAGGGGTTTGATGTTCGCCTCCTGTTTTTCCATCTTCCCGGTTCAGTCGGATTTCTAAGAGTGCATGAACCGGAAAAATTCGGGGATTCGCTGGCTGCTTCCCGCCCCAGTGTTCTCCTGGCACAAAACAGCCAAAAAAAAGTCGTGACGTTTGAAACGGGGAAATTATTCGACGGTTTTCGGACGATTTATCCGTTGTTTCATCATGGGAAATTTGTCGGAACCGTAGAGCTGGCCTATCCGTTTGCCGCCTTGAAAAACCAAGCCATGCGTCAAAGCCCCGGAGCCTATACGTTTTTGATTAAACGCTCGGTACAAGAGGGGAAAGCTACCTCGGCAGACATCAACAAACATTACGAAGATTCTCTGTTTGGCTCAGAATACCTCGAGGACAAAGAGAGTGCGCTGCACAAGGGTGCCAAAGGGTATAAAAAAGGAGAGCTCGAGGCCCTCTTGCGGTACCATCAGACCACGATTCAAAAAGCGTTTAAAAAAGGGCGATTGCAGGGGATTAAACTCTTGTATAAGGGGAGTTATTCGCTGTTGACCTTGAAACCGGTCAAAGAGATCGGGGGAGAGGATGCTGCTTATATGGTTGAAATCACCCCAAACCATACTTTTTTCGCCGATCAGTGGAATCAGTTTGTCGTATTGGTGACCCTCATCGCCTTCTTGCTGGCCGTGCTCATGTGGTATATCTATCGCTTTAACCGCTCGGTGATCCTACTGGAACAGTATAAAAATGCGATCGATGACAGTATGATCGTTTC
>DASUMY010000112.1:0-8968 GCA_036277435.1 Sulfuricurvum sp. | reverse complement strand
CACTTATTGTCAGTATTGACGTCCCATTGGAAGGAAAATCATTATGAAATCAACTGTTAAAACCATTGCGGCAGTGACTGCAATCTCTACGTCATTGTACGCGACCAATGGAGATCATCTGATCGGTATCGGTGCAAAATCGCTCGGTATGGGTGGGGTCGGTATCGCTATCAGCCACGGTGCGGAATCAGCGTTAGCCAACCCGGCTCTGATCACCCGCGTTGTGAACAAAGAGATCTCGTTCGGCGGAACGATGTTTATGCCTAATGTTGAAACCGATACGGGAGCTGGATTTCAACAAAGTGACGCTGATTTCAGCGTTATTCCGGCAGTTTCTCTCGCGATGAAAGGGACGGAGAATTTTTATTGGGGTATGGGTATGTGGGGTACGGCCGGTATGGGGGTTGACTACCGCGGTACGGATACAAACTTTAATATGGTGACCAATCTGCAGCTGATGCAGTTCGGGCTTCCTCTTGCGTATACCGATAATGGAATCAGTATCGGTATTACCCCTATTTTGCAATACGGATCGTTGGATATGTCCTATGACAATAGTTCTACAAAAGGGGTCGCGCAGGATTTGTCCTTCGGCTATACCGTCGGTGCAGCCTATACGGTATCGGATGTCACGGTTGGTTTGGTCTACAAATCCCCGATCAAAATGACGTATAACGGTGTGATTTCAGTAGCGGCAGATGATTTTGGTTTGAGCGGTTTCGGGGATGATTTGGAGCAGCCAAGCGAAATGGGTGCCGGAATCGCGTATGCGATGGGCAGAAGCGTGATCGCTGTCGATTACAAACGTATCAGCTGGTCGGATGCGGCGGGGTACAAAGATTTCGGCTGGAAAGATCAGGATGTCTACGCGATCGGCTATCAGCATGCGCAAAACAACTGGGCTATCCGTGCCGGATATAACTACGCGAAGAGCCCTATTGTGAAAAATGCAGACGGGATGGTCGATATGTTGAACCTTCTCGCGTTCCCGGCAACCGTTGAATCGCACTATGCGCTGGGGGGAAGTTACGGATTTACCAAAAAGACATCGGTGGATGTGGCGTATGTCTATGCTCCGGAAGCCACCGACGCTTTGGGCATGACTTCTACAAAGCACTCTCAGCAGGCCCTTTCGGTTCAAGTCTCTTACGATTTCTAAACCCCTTTAGCCTGCATCGTGCAGGCACTCTCCTTCACAATCTCTTCACATTTTTCGTGTATTATTGTCTCACTATGAAAAGAATAGTGACGTGACTATGTATTTCATAAAGTAACACTCACAACGTATCGTTTGCTGCTTTGCGGACAAAAGTTCATAATTCTTGCCATACAAGGAAGAATTGATACTCTTGTGATAAAATAGCAACGGAACACATTCATTTGCATGAGTGCACAATGGATCATTCGTACAGCAATCTGTTACGAAAACAACGAAAGGGAGATTTATGTTAAAAAAATTATTAATGAGCACCGTTGCGCTTTCCATGGCGGCAACCGTAGCATTCGGTATTCAAGGGGCGAAGTTTTATGTCGGCGAAGGCGACATGAATGAGCAGTATATGAGTTTGGTCAATGAAAAAGTCCAGCCGCTTGGATTTGTTCTTTCGGATCCGCATGAAAAAATCAATCTTGCCTATAAAACAAAATGGGGCACACCGACACAGACCATCAAAGGGGTAACGAGCGCACACCCTGATTTTGATCCAAATTTCAAAGAGATGTTGGATAATCTCGGATTCTTTTCCATCACCAATGATGCCGTTGTAGGGCCGTTGTTGATGAAAGAACCGTCATTAGGCGGTTTCTCTCCGTTCAATTTGCACATCTATAAAACAAAAGCGGAAAACAAAACGTACGTCGGTCACGTTATGCCCGAAACGATGCTGGATATCGTAGGGATCAAAGACAAAGAGGTTCGTTCCAAATTTGTCGCATCGTTCACAGAGCTGGACAAATTGACCGAAAAAGAGATCGGTTCGACGGTTAAAATCGTTGACTACAAAGCATTGCCGGCAAAACCGATGATGACATTTGAAGTGCCGTTTGACCGTGCCGGAGGGGTAGATACGTTTGTCAGCGATTTCCAGAGCCAATTCGAAGAAAAATTTGAAGAGAATAAATACATCATTGCCGGTTTTAAAAATATGACCGATTCAATGGCGAATGCGAATGTAAAATTTGATCGTTTTGATGCGTATTGGGTTTACTCACTATGCCATTTCCGATTCTCTGAGGGGATTTTCAATCGCGGACGTCCTGATGCGGGAGCATTTGCACCATGTTCTATGTACATGTACATCGACAAAGGTTCAAACAAATTGATGGTAGGTATGCCTCGTCTTGAAACATGGGTTGCCGTGATGGGAATCAACGACAAAGCGATGGTTGACTCTGTGATGAATTTGGATAAAGACATTATCCGCATTATGCAAGAACTAGGAGCGAAAGAGCTATGAGAAAAATCTTATCATTGACTGCGCTGGCATTTGCCATCGCATTTAGCGGATGTTCAGCAACAGGACCAAAAATCGAGGGCGGTGTTGCCGTCGAGAAAATGGTCTCTGCATATCGTATCGGTGCGTATGTCGATGTTGAAACGGCAAAAGCAAAACTTGCAGAAAACGGTTTTGAAGTCGTAAGTACGTATAAATCGACCGATAAAGGGACTACCATTCTCTATACGAATGCGGCAATGAAAGCAGAAGCTAACAAAGCAATGCGCGGTTTTGCAGCAGTAGGAAGAATGTTGGTTGATGAAGAACGCAAACAAGTGCATATCGCTAACCCTATTTATTTCAATAAAGCGTTTATGCAAAATGAGTACAACCATTTAGCCGCATCTGCCGTATACACTTCGTTGGAAAAAGCGTTCGGTCCTTTGAAAAACTCTGAAGACGTCTGGGATTTTAAAGGATTGAGCGACTACCACTTTATGATGGGTATGCCGTATTATCATGAGATGGACGTTGTCGGCGAGGGAAGCACTGAGGCATTGTTGGCAAAAGCAACCGCTGCAAAAGGGACCATCGTAAAATTGGATGAAAATCGCTATCTTGTATTTGTCGATTTGGATAAACGTACGAGTACATTCGTGAAAAAAATCGGAACACAAAATGCCGAGATTCTTCCATGGGCGGTATTGATCGAAGATGGAAAAGCAAAAGCATTGAATGCAAAATATTTTATCGCGGTCAGTTATCCATTGCTCGATATGGGCGGATTTATGGGAATTATGACAATTCCTGATGCCGTTATCAAAAGCTTGCAAAAAACGTTTAAATAATTATCTTCGCCATTCCGTGCTACGGCACGGAAAGCACTTTTAGAGATACTTAAATCGTAAACTGAATATTCTCCAACATCTTCTTTACAATATCTTGATAATATTTTTTCTGTTCATCATTGCCCAAAGCGACGGGCGGTTCTCCGTTATCGGACCCTTCACGGATCTCCATATCGATCGGTATTTGTCCTAATAGCGGGATGTTGTACCGTTCGCTCAGACGCTGTCCCCCACCGGTTCCAAAGATATCGTAGCGGTTTTTCGTATCGGGGGCGACAAAATAGCTCATGTTTTCTACAAGCCCTGCCATAGGGACATGGATGTCCTGAAACATACGGATGGCGCGGCTGACGTCATCGCTTGCGACGAGCTGCGGCGTTGTGACCAGAACACCTGCTGTGATAGGAAGCTCTTGGGCCATGGTGAGTTGAATGTCGCCTGTTCCCGGAGGCATGTCGATCACTAAAAAATCAAGTTCTCCCCATGCGACATCTTCCAAAAATTGAATCAGTGCCGAAACGGCAACCGAGGAGCGCCATACGAGCGGCGTATCGGATGTCGGGGTTGTGAGGGCAACGCTCATGATTTTAATGCCGTAGTTTTCACTGGGGACGATTTTATTGTCATCGTTCCAGCTGATTTTTTCCAAATCGGTATTGGTCAGACGAGGGACATTGGGGCCATAGACATCGGCATCGAGCAATCCGACTTTGTACCCCAGCTGTGCGAGGGCAATGGAAAGATTGACGCTCACGGTGCTTTTTCCGACGCCCCCTTTGCCGCTGGTGACGGCAATCACATTTTTGGCATAGGGAGCACGGTTATTGGGGGTTGCCGTGTTTCCATAATTGGTATCTTTGGAAACCTGTGCTTTTTTAGTGATATTGAGCGATGTGAATTCTGCAGCAAAAGAGGCTTCAATAGCTGTTTTGACGGTCAGGTACGAATCATCACTGACGGTCAGCAGCTCAATGTGAGCATTTCCATCGGTCACTTTGACGGCTGAAATGAGTTTGAGCTCCCCCAGGGTGCGCGCAAGCCCAGGATAGGGCAATGCGTATAGCGCTTCTTCGAGTTGTTTAGTGTTCATACGGATTTCCTCTGCTTTCTCTGGCGAGAAGGGATTTGGTCCCATTGGCCTTTTGTGCCAAACGGGTAAGGGGTGCGCGCGATGCCGGATAATCAAGGCTTAAACGGTGATAGGTACTGATGCGATCATCGATAAGGGCATTGAGTGAGGCGATAACACCGCTGATCGTCCCCAGCGCTTCGGATTCATTGAGAAGATCTTTTATCAACATCTCTCTTGAGTGCATTTGCAGCGCAAGACCGTTTTGTTTGGCGATGGCAATAAAATCGCCGGCGCTTAAATACAAACCGGAGTAAAAGGTATTTAAAAAGTGATTTTCGAGTGCCATGAATTTACTGCGCACTTCGTGGTTCGAGTGCTTCATGCGCGGCTGTCCAAATTCGCCTGTGCGGCTTTTGTTACATCAACGTCATTGTCTTTGAGCAAGGTTTCAATGATCTCTTTAGGTGCAGAGCGGTTTTCTGCCAGACGCATACGGACCATTTTGTCATTGTCATCGGCCAAAATTTTGAGAAGTTTTGCAGGGGTGTTGGGATTGCCCGAAAGTCCGTCGCGAACAATTTTTTCATCGCTAAAAAATTTTTCCAACACATCAGATGGGGTTGAGGGATTCGTAGCAACCAATGCCCGTACGAGATTGATCGAATCAGCGGCCAAATGGCGCAATACTTCTACGGGGGTGTGAGGGTTTTTAGCAACGGCCCAGCGCGCACCCATATCCACCGGATTTTTTGAAATAGCGATGAGCAAATCTACCATAATAGGGCTGTACTCTTTATCACGCTCATAGACCGAGGTGCGTAGTGAGAGATTCATGGCCACTTGACCGACGATTTGTTTGTGATCGGTAAATGCGTTGTAGATAAATTGAACCTCTTCAATCGGAAGGGTTGTGTCTTCGAGCAATTCAATAAGAGTCTCTACGTCGGCGTGTTCTACCGCATTACGAATAGTTTCGGTGTTCATATGGGTGAACTCCTTTTATTTAATGAAATATATAATTGGGATACTATCGAAATCTCATTAAACAAACACTTTTAGTCCTTCAGTGTAAGTTAAATAAAAGTTAAATGATTAATAAGTAAACGTAAAAAAACATCTTGTCATTTCGTTCATTAAAAGTGTGACAATATTGTAACAAATCGTAATAAGAATCGGACCTATAAAAAGAAATTTAAGAGTTATTAAGAGTGACAAACCTATAATGGGCACGGTATTCCGTGAAAAATCGCTTCAGCAGGGTGGCGAAGAAATGGCTATTTTAGTCATTTTTTAGCCACCCAAGGCTGTTGCGTGGCTGTATCGTATCGGATGATACAGAATAAAATATTTAATTTTATACAATAAAAAGGAGCATGGATGAATAGATTGTTAACTACACTCTGTTTGGCGGCGTCGTTATCAGCGGCTAATGTATTGGCAGCTGATTTCGTGAATAAGAACATCCTTATTTCAGCCGAAGAAGCAGTGAAGCTAATCGGTAATCCAAAAGTGATGTTCGTATCGGGTGATAACGAAGACATTTACAAACTCGGTCATATCAAAGGATCGGTAGAGATGTATGCTCACCACCTGCATCATTCGGATATCGATGGAGAGATGCATTGTGCACCTTTATACCGTTGTATCGATGATGCTGAGAAATATGTAGGAAGCAAAGGGATCAGCAATGACATGACGATCATTGCGTATGACGATTTCAAGGGTCCCAATGCAACAGGTGTTTATTCATTCTTTGACAGTTTTGGACATAAAAACGTAAAAGTACTCAACGGCGGACGTGCGGCGGTTATGGCGGCTGATCCGGCTCAAAAAGAGTACGATGCGTTGAATAAAGATCTTAAAGCGGCGACTAAAGCGCAAAAAGATGCTAAAGATGCGTTGAAAAAAGAGGGTGCCGATAAAGCAGCACTGGAAGCTACGATCGCAAAAGCACAAAACGACACAACGGCACTTAAAGCGAAAATGGCAGAAGTTGAAAAACGTCTGTTGGTTGTAAAAGGTGACGAAGTCGTTACTCCTAAAACGTATAAAATTGATCCTAAAAAGATTAAATGGAATGTTATTGCGGACAAAAACGAAGTTAAACACGCGATGGACGACATTCTCAAAAATGGGAAAAAATCAAAATACGTGATTATCGATTCTCGCGGTATGGGTGAAATCATCGGTGAGCGTAAAATGGATAACGTAGCGCGCGGCGGACACGTCCCTGGGGCTACTTTTATCGAATGGAGCCAAATCTCCGATGCGGATAAAAAACTTTCGTTCAAATCAGCGGATGAGATTCAAAAAGTATACGATAACTATGGTATCACCAAAGATAAAACAATCTATGCGTATTGCCATGTAGGTGCTGGACGTAGTTCGGAGCACATTACGGCGCTTCAATTGCTCGGTTACAAAAATGTCAAAGTTTTCACTGGAAGCTGGGATGTTTGGGGTAACGATATGAACCTTCCGATTAAACGATAAGGCAGAGGTGAAAGTATGACAAAAGTAATGAACAATAATCGTCGTGACTTCCTGAAAGTATCAGGAATGACGGCAGCGTTAGTAGCTTCACAAGGCTCACTTTTCGCTAAAACGAACGTAATGTCAGTTGAAAACGGGAAAGAGAATTACCCGAATACCAACTATACCGAAGATATGTACCGTAATGAGTTCTCCTTTACCTATGGTAAAAAAGAAGAGCACGGTTTTGCGTATCACTGTGTAAACTGTCAAGGTAACTGTGCATGGGAAGTTTGGTCAAACAACGGTGTGGTTACGCGTGAAAACCAATCGGCTCGTTATCCGATCATCAACGCTAAAATCCCTGACTTCAACCCGCGCGGATGTAACAAAGGGGTTCAGCACTCACAAGTAATGTACCAAAAAGACCGTATCCTTTATCCAATGCAGCGTGTCGGTGAGCGTGGTGAGGGTAAATGGAAACGTATCAGCTGGGATGAGGCTGCAGAAGTTGTATGTCAGCAAATTTTTGATTGTATGACCGATCCAGAACGCGGACCGGATAAATTGATGGTCCATGCCGGTACGGGTCTATTGACAGAAGGGCGTCGTGGAGCTCCATTGCGTTTCTCTACGCAATTGGGTGCGATCCGTATTTATCCATCATCGTATCTTGGGGACATGTTCTCAGGTGCGGCGATTGCGTACGGTGAAGGTAACGTCGGTTGTACATGGGATTTCATGTATACCGTCGATACTGCCGTTATGTGGGGTGGAAATCCGTCCGTTTCCCGTATTCCTGATGCTCACTTCGTATGGGAAGGAAAATATAACGGTGCAAAAATTATCGTTATTACTCCGGAGTTCAATGCAACAGCTAAATCAGCGGATCTTTGGATTCCCATCAAAGCGGGATCTGATAATATTTTGGCGATGAGCGTTATTCAAGTTATCTTGGAAGAAAAACTCTACAAACCGGAATTTATGAAAACGTTTACCGATCTTCCGTTCTTGGTAGATGTGGAAACACAAAAAATGATCCGTCGTTCAGACATGGAACATGCAGCGAATGAAGATGATCACCACAAATACATGGAAGAGTTCTATTGTATGAACAAAGCGACCGGCAAGCCTGCATTGATGCCGGCTACGGAAGGTAGTGCGATCAAATCACTTCGTCTTGATGAGCAGGGGATTGTTCCTGAGCTTGAAGGGACATGGACGATTACGGACATGCACGGGCACACACGTACTGTTACGACCGTATTTGAAATGCTTAAAAAATCGGCTGCAAAATTTGCTCCGGAAGCGACCAAAGAGATTACCGGTGTTCACCCTGATACAACACGCCAATTGGCACGCGATATCGCATTGCCAAAAGTCGTTGAGATCACTACCGGTTTCTCGTTGAACAAATATTTCAATGGTGTTATGTCAATTTGGAACATCTCTTCGATTTGTGGATTGACAGGTCGTATGGGACCATACGGCGGATTGAACACGGAAAATGAATTCCAACTTTCAGGACTTGGGGTATTGGCTGGATTCAGCGGTAAATACAATGCTCGTTTCGGTTCTGGATTCGTGGGTGAATTCGTATTCGGTGAGGGGATGAAAACATTTGACCAATACTTCAGTGATGAAGATGTCAAACGTGCACAAAACGGCATGTCTAAAAAAGAGTACATGGCGGTTCTTTCTGAGATGTTGAAACAAGGTGAAAACAACAACGTTAACCTTGAATCTCATCGCGGAAACGTGAACAAACCGTGGTGGCAGCCTGATTGTGCGTTGATCGTTGCCGACTCTAAATTCCGTCGTAATAAAGGGAATGAGTATCGTAAAGCGTTCTTGAAGAAAACGAAATTCTACGGCTACGTAGACTATCGTATGTCGGAAGCGGCGCAATTCGCCGATATCTTGTTGCCGGCTAAATCACACTATGAAGTGTACGATTTACGCACCTCTCCGGGTTACCACCGTTTTACCAACTTGGCTCAGCCGGTTGCGAACATCAAAAACGTGGGTGAGGCGATGGATGAGTGGTCAATGTTTACCTTGCTTGCTAAGAAAATGGAAGAGATCGCTAACCGACCTCAAAATATCAGCAAAGCAAAAGTAAAAGACCATGTGAAATACGC
>DASUMY010000111.1:0-4394 GCA_036277435.1 Sulfuricurvum sp. | reverse complement strand
CCTCCGGGGGCGGCGGCGAGATCGAGGATGGTCTCTTCGGGCTGGGGGGCCAACAGCAGCGGGGCAATCATAGAGGCGAGATTCTGGATATAAAGGCGGCCAGCATAAAAGGGATCCGTTTGTGTCAGACGGAGTTTGTCTGCGGGGGCAATGCGATAGACTCCCTCCAGATAGTCAATTTTGGAATACGAAATAGCGGCAGATGCCAATTCCTTTTCCAGTTCGGCAGAGGTGCATTTGAGGGTATTGACCCGAAAGGTGACCTGCTTGGGCGCATCAAACGTCTTGATGATCGCATCATACCGCTCAGGTGGAACAATTTGTCGCAGACGTTCCGTAAAGAGTTCGGGCAGGCTCATGATTTGGATACCGTCATTTGGACGACAGACGCGATACCGCGATGTCCCCGTCCTTCATTCAGTTCGGTCTCGCATTCTCTGAGCTCTTGGATCTCACAGACAGGGTGCTGATCAAAAATTGTTTGCAACGTATCGGCAGTGTAGAGAAGGGTCTCATCTTTTGGCCCTCCGGTGGTGCGGGGCATTTGATGAATCGAAAAAAACTCTCCGGCAAAAAGACCGCCGGGATTCAGGATAGAGAGGACCTTGGCAAACACGTTGGTTCGGAGGGGCTCGGGGAGGTGTAAAAATGAACACAAAACATGATCATAAGAGCACTCAGGCTCCCAATCTTCTAAATCGGTGTGGATAAGCTCCATGTCATATCCGAAAGAGTGTACGAGGGCACGCGCTTTGGCCAGACCGACTTCGCTGACGTCGAGGGCGGTAACACGGTGTCCCATTCGCGCCGCATAAGCGGCATTACGCCCCTCCCCTTCCCCTAGAAAAAGGATTTTTTGGTTGGGTTTGAGAAGATCGATTCTGGATGCAAGATAGGCGTTGGGAATCGTACCGTAAAAGTACCCTTCCCGTCCAAAACGGTCATTCCAAAATTCGCGCTGGTCGTTCATCGTAACACTCCATCAACAATCGGGACAAAATCGCACACTTCAAGAGGATCTTCCATGATTTTTCCCCCCTGTTTGGTAAAGCGGGTGATGACCTGCTCTCGTCCTCTTTCCATAGGAGCGATGAGGATTCCCCCCTCTCGTAACTGATCGAAAAGCTTTTGGGGGATGGCGCGCGCCGATGCAGAGAATAAAATGCGGTCAAAGGGGGCGTATTGTTCCCAGCCATTCTGGCCATCATCGGTACGGGTATGAATATTGCCCAGTTTCAGATGACGAAAGCGCTCTTTGGCTTCCAGAAGAAGCGATTCGATCCGCTCGATGGTGAATACGCGGCGAAAGATACGTGACAGCACGGCCGCTTGATATCCGCTTCCGCATCCGATCTCTAAAACGCTGTCGCACCCCTCCGGGGAGAGGTACTGGGTCATTTTAGCGACGGTGAGGGGTGATGAGATATATTGCTGCGCACCGATGGGAAGGGCGTCGAGACGGTAGGCATTGTGCCGCATGGCCAAGGGGACAAAGGCTTCGCGGTTGGTTTGAATAATGGCGGTTTTGATAAGAGGACGAAGGGGAAATTTTTTGACGATTTCTTCGGCCATCCGGGTTGTTTTGATGGTAGTGACTTTATCGGTCATGCATTGATCCCTACATTGAGATAGCGGCGCATGGAGCTCACGGTACGCGCTTCGTAGCTGGACGTGAGTATTTCTGCACCGCTGTTGCGAAGTTCACCGCCAAAGGGGGTAATAATGCCGCTCATAGCGCTCGTATCTTCATTGAAGCCATCGGAAGCGGCAACATAACATTGATTCATTACCGCCAGGGCATTGGTGAGGGTGACAAAATGGTCACTGCGCAATTTTCCCCATTGGGCGGGAACGGCAATAATGTCACACCCCTCAAGGGCCTGCCAAAGCGTTTTAAAGCGGAGTTCAAAACAGATGAGGATTCCGATTTTTATCCCCTCAACGATAAAAGGGGCAATGTCATTCTCTGCCGCAGGAACGAAATGGTCGTTTTCTCCCCCCAGGGCAAAAAGTTTAGCTTTTCCTTGGGTATGGACAACGGAGCCTTTGTGCAGTGCATAGGCGATGTTATAAAATTGTCCCTCTTTGCGGGTAATGGCCGTGAAAATCAACACTTGGTCATCAATGAGTCCGCAAAGGTGCTTAAGGGCATACTCCGTAAAAGCGGCCGCATCGGCAAAGCGATCGTAGGAAAAACCGCTCAAACACACCTCAGGAGCAACGATGATCGCATCATGGGGTGCTTGAGAGATCAGAGCGGAAAGATGATCAAGATTGGTTTCAAAGGACGGATCGGTCGGAAAACACAGCGTCGTAATGGGGCGCGTTTTAGAAGTCGTCAAAACTGAGGCTTCCTTTGGAATAATTGGTGACGGTTCCCTCGAAAAAGTTCGTTTTCTGATCATTGAATTTGGAAAAATCATCGACCCATTTGATAGGATTTGAGACGTTATACAGAGGTTTGAGCCCAACAGCATGCAGCCGTACATCGGCGAGGTACTGGATGTACTGCTCCACGATTTCATTGGTAAGTCCCAGAATCTGCCCTTGCGTGATGTATTTTCCCCATGCCGTTTCGAGCTCTACGGCTTTGCGGAACATATCATAAACCTCTTCGATCAGCGCTTCGGTGAAGAGGTCCGGACGTTCGCGTTTAAGGGTATTGATAATGTTCTGGAAAAGGACCAGATGGGTCACTTCGTCGCGCTGAATAAAGCGAATCATCTGGGCACTTCCGAGCATTTTGCCTGAACGGGCGAGGGTGTAGAGGTAGGTAAAACCGCTGTAAAAATAGATTCCCTCAAGAATCTGGTTCGCGAAACAAGCCTTTACAAAGGCGCTTTCGCTGGGATCGCTGGAGAGTTCATCATAGCGTGCGGCGATAGAGTCGTTTTTGGTTTTGAGCATCATATCGGTGCGCCATAGCTGATAAATCTCTTCGCTGTTTTGGCTGATGGAGTCAACCATGACGGCATAGCTTTGAGAGTGAAGCGCCTCCTCAAAACTTTGGCGCACCAAAATGAGATTGATTTCAGGGGCAGTCACATAGGGATTGATGTTGTCCATAATGTTATTGGTTTGCAGTGAATCCATGAAAATGAGCTGGGAAAGGGCTTTGTCGTAAGCGGTTTTTTCCATTTCGGTAAGGTATTTGTAGTCGACCGCATCGCGGGTCATATCGACTTCTTTGGGAAACCACGTATTGTTGAGCATCATCTCCCAAAGATTATAGGCCCACTGGTATTTGATGTTATTGAGTTCAAAGATACCGGTAGGATTTCCGCCGAAAATACGGCGGTCGTTGACATGCTCAGAAGAAGTCGGATTGTAAATCTTTTTTCGTTGCATATCAGCTACCTACCTGTGGTTAAAAATGGTCACGATTATTGCACAAAGTCGCCTAAAAAATATTTAACTATGATAAAATTAATGATTGTTTCAATGAGGTGAATACGAATGAAGAAGTGGATACTTAAAGCCCTTGCCGGTATATTGGTGCTCTATGCTGCAGCCGGATTTTTCGGTGTACCCTATGTGATTAAAAATATTGTTCCGGAAAAAGTTTTTGATGCAACCCAAGGGGGAATTTTTTCCGTTCAAAAAGCCTCTTTCAACCCTTTCACATTTCGTCTAAAAATTCAAAATTTAGCCTTTAAAACACCGAAAAACAGTGATTTTGTACATGTGAAAACGTTTGTTATCAATGTAAATCCCGTAGACTATGCCTGGAAACAAGGATGGGTGGTCAGTGATATCCGTATTGAAAATCCTGTCGTAACGATACATAAAGATGCCCAAGGGGAGATGAATTTTGGATGGTTGAGCAAACTGGGAGAGGACACGAACGATTCCAATGAAAGTTCACAGCCGCTTGCACTTTTGATCCACCAATTTACGTTACGGGGAGGAATGGTCCATTACATCGATCAAAGTGATGGGAAAAATTATCGCCAAAGTATTGACTCCATCGGATTTCACCTGGAAAATATTGATTTGCGCGATGCTTCCAACAGCAAAGGAGTAATGCGGGTGTATGCCTCCATCAACGAAGGGGGATTTGTCGATTTACGAGGAAAAATTGCGGGATTGAAACCGTTTGCCCTTAACGGAAGTGTCGCGTTTGATTCCGGTAAGCTCTACACCCCTTGGCGCTATTTGAAAGAGAAACTCCCCATAGAAGTGGCAGACGGCACGGCAAGTTTCGGATTCAATTATGCTTTGTCGACGGAAGACATTAATGCAACCGTGCTGTCCAATGTCCACATGGAGTTGAACCGCCTTCGTATTCTTCGTAAAGCAGAGCAGACAAAATTGCTGAATCTGCAGAGTGTGACGATCGCGGATGGGACTGTATGGCCGATGCGCAAAGTGTTTGAAAGCCCCCGTGTAAAGCT
>DASUMY010000110.1:0-5461 GCA_036277435.1 Sulfuricurvum sp. | reverse complement strand
ACTTCACCCGATTATGATCCCAAAGATGAGGAGAATGAAACGATCATCATTGCGCATGATAAGCGGATCGATCAATACATCGTGAATGGCGACCGGCTTAAACGGTTTATCGGAATCAATACGAATGCGGATTTGCTCTATCTGAAACAGTTGATGGAAACCAATGCCGTCATTGATGCCGCCTATTTGTATTCCAACCGACCGCAAAGCACCAAAGGAAAGCTGGTGTGCAGCTGCGAAAGTGTTTATGAAAAAGAGCTGATCGATATCATAAAACTCAATGCCATCACCACTTTTTCAGAGCTCAAACCCTATACCAATGCAGGACGCGTATGCGGCCGATGCAAGCAGGATATCAGTATGCTGATTGCGGCAACTCCTGTTGATCCGGAAGCGGCGATGCAGATGAGAGCACAGAGGGAAGCTGAGATTAAAGAAACTGAGTTGCAGCGGGTTCGCTCACGAATTGAAAAATACAACCGCTTGCATCCCAGAAATCAGCTCGATGGCGATAACCTCCACGAAGCGATGGAATCGTTCAATTTGAAACCCGATTTCAACAAATGGGTATCGATGATAACGGCGACGATGAATCTCCATCCCGGATTTGAGGAGGTTGTGAAAGAGGGGGTCCTCGGGCTCAATAAAATCCCGATTATCTGGCTCGAACTTGCTGACTGCAGCGGAAAT
Source organism: Sulfuricurvum sp. (assembly GCA_036277435.1). GTDB lineage: Bacteria > Campylobacterota > Campylobacteria > Campylobacterales > Sulfurimonadaceae > Sulfuricurvum. The sequence goes on along the minus strand of DASUMY010000110.1, from coordinate 4,771 downwards.
TCCGAAGGGTTTATCAAATCTTCCCATCCCACGATCGACGATCTGATTCTCAAATACATTTCGCTGGATTACCACGAACTGCTGATGGCGGGATCAGGGGAAGAATCGGAATCGGTACTTGATAATATTATCCAATATGATGCGGGAAAATATGTCCTTATCGTCGAGGGGGCGGTTCCTTTGGGTCTGGAGGGGAAGTTTTTACGCATCGGTACCAAAGGGGAGACGGGGCATGCGCTGCTGCAGCGTGTAGCCCAAAATGCCGCGGCGGTGATCGCGGTGGGATCATGTGCCTATGACGGCGGCGTTGTGGCGGCGGCGCCGAATCCGACCGGTGCTGTTGGGGTTGCCGAGGCGCTGGGGAGAGCCGATGTCATTAATCTCCCCGGATGTCCCGTCAATCCGATCAATATCGTCGGGACACTGCTACATTTTATGATGTTTGAGGAGTTCCCAAAACTCGACAGTAAAAACCGCCCCGAATGGGCCTACAGCTCTAGAGTACATGACAATTGCGAACGCCGCGGCCATTTTGATATGGGTGAATTTGTTTTGGAGTGGGGCGATGAAGGGGCGAAAAAAGGGTGGTGCTTGTTTATGATGGGGTGCAAAGGGCCGTATGCCGATATGAACTGTTCCCAAGTAAAATTCAATGAGGGGACCAGCTGGCCGGTACAGGCCGGGCATGGGTGTTTTGCCTGCGGTGCCGGAAAAATCGCCTTTGATCAGTATGCCAACCATCGACCACTGCCTAAGGAAACCCATGAGTCATAAAAAAATCGTCATTGATCCCGTCACCCGAATTGAGGGGCATCTGCGCATCGAAGTGGAGGTAAATGAGGAGAATGTCGTTACCGAAGCATGGGCATCGGGGCAGCTGTTTCGCGGAATAGAAGTGATTTTAAAAGGGCGTGATCCCAGAGATATCGGACTCATCGCACAGCGTATTTGCGGGGTATGTACGAATGTCCATTACCGTGCCTCCATCAGTGCTGTCGAAGATGCGTACGGTATCACCATTCCCCAAAATGCCGACATTATCCGCAATCTCGTCTCCTTGGCGCTGTTTGTACAGGATCATATCGTTCATTATTACCATCTGCATTCGCTCGATTTTGTTGATATTACGAGTGCGCTGCAAGCCGACTGTGCCAAAGCGGTCAAGATTGCGCAACAGTATCATGCGCATCCGTACCGAAATTCTGAGGGGCATTTGGAAAGTGTCAAAGAGAAGCTGGGCAGTTTTGTCAAAGCAGGGCGGTTGGGGCTCTTTGCCAACGGTTACTGGGGGCATGATACGTATCGTCTGAGTCCGGAAGAGAATCTGGTTCATATGAACCATTATCTCGAAGCGCTTCGCATACAGCACGACATCTCCAAAGCCATCGCAATTTTTGCCGGGAAAACACCCCATCCGCAAAACCTCGTCGTAGGGGGAGTGACCAGCGTCGCCGATATGCTCAACCCTCAACGGCTCAATGATTTTATCTTTATCATCAAAGAGGTGAGAGAGTTTTTAGAGCGTGCCTACATCCCCGATATGAAGATGATCGTCAATGCCTATAAAGAATCGATTGAGGCGGGTGAAGGACGGGGAGTCGGCAATTTTTTATGCTGCGGCGGTTACCGTTTCGGGAACCAAGATCAGCTTTTTGAAAGCGGTGTTATTACAGGTCACAATTTTGCCGCAATAGAGCCCTTTGATCCTGATAAAATCACCGAAGAGGCATCACGGTCGTGGTATGAAGAGGATGCGGCATGTTCACCGTATGATCAAACAACCGTTCCGTTTTATACCGATTTGAACGGGGACGGAACGCTCAAAAGCGAGGGGAAATACAGCTGGGTCAAATCTCCGCGTTATGAGGGCAAAGTGATGGAGGTGGGACCTGTTGCGAGGATGATTGTCGGAAGCATCAAAAACTCGCCCGTGATCAAACCGTATATGGATCGGTTTATGGACGAAACGCAGATGCAGCTGATCGATTTTTCCACCAGTGTCGGGCGAAATGCGGCACGTGCCGTTGAAGCACAGATTTGCTGTGATTATCTTTTTGATTTTATGAGCAATCTGATCGAAAACATCAAATATTACGATGAGACGACATGGACGCATTATGTTTTTGAAGAACTGCCAAAAACAGCAAAAGGGGCAGGAATATTTGAAGTACCTCGAGGCGTTTTGAGCCATTTTGTCCGAATTGAAGATGCCAAAGTTGCCAATTATCAGGTCGTAGCCCCTACGACATGGAATGCTTCACCCAAAGATGCCCTCAATCAGCGGGGGGCGTATGAAGAGGCTCTTATCGGAGTGAAACTCTCAGATCCCAAAAAACCGTTGGAAATACTCCGGGTTGTCCACTCATTTGATCCGTGTCTGGCGTGTGCCGTCCATGTGATTGACACCAAAGGGCGTGAACTCTCACGCTACAAAATCTCGACCGTCTGTTCGGTATAAGATGAAATCAACCGCCGTCATCGGAGTCGGAAACATCCTCTTTACCGATGACGGTATCGGAGTCTATGCGGCGGAATATCTGAAAAAAAACTACTCTTTTGAACCGGAGATTGAAATTCTTGACGGAGGGACGTTGGGGTTTAATCTGATGCACTATTTACTCGAATACGATCAGGTTTTTATCCTCGATACCGTATCGATTGATGATACGCCCGGAACTATTTATCATCTTGATTCGGAAGCCCTTTTGGGATTGGGGGATTGCCGTAAAACCGTTCATGAGGTTGAAGTCACCCAAATGATCGAGTTAGGGAGTATGATGGAGATGCGTTCTGAGGTGACGGTGATCGGAATCATCCCCGACGATATCCAAAGCGTTGCCATAGATGTGAGTCCTCATCTCAAACAAGCCTTTGAAGGTTTGATTCAAACGTGTCTCGATGCCGTACAGCGCGGTGAAATTTGTGTCCGACGGAACGAAACGAGTGTGACCCTGGATGGCATCATTCAATCGTACCGTCATCCGACAATCCGAGCAGAAGTATCGCTATGAAACAGGGAATGAGACTTTTGCTCAAAGGGGTGGTGCAAGGGGTAGGATTTCGCCCATTTGTCTATAAATTGGCACAAAAATATCATTTGCAAGGATTTGTTTCGAATACGGGAGAGGGGCTCATCATCGAGATTGAGGGATCATTGGAGGGGATGCACCTTTTTTGTGATGAGATACAGAACCATCCGCCATCGCTGGCCCGAATCGATCAGATCGTGATTCAGGAACAAAATGGGAAACATTTTGAGAAATTCGACATTATAGAGAGTGTCCATTGCGCCAAGACCACCTCGATTTCTCCCGATATCGCCGTATGCGAGCTCTGCTTGTCAGAGATGAACGGTCCCCATAATCGCCGTTTTGGCTATTACCTCATTAACTGCACCGATTGCGGCCCCCGTTACAGCATCATGGAAACACTTCCGTATGACAGAGCCTTCACCTCTATGCGCTGGTTTGAGATGTGTCCTGAGTGTCAAGCCGAATACAATGATCCAAGCAATCGCCGTTATCATGCCCAGCCGATCAGTTGTCCTTCGTGCGGTCCCGTAATGACGTTGGCAGATTCACAGATGAACCTCATCCTGAAAGGTAGCCAAGCGATAGAAAAAACGGCTGAACTGTTGAAAAACGGCTCCATTGTTGCGGTCAAAGGGATCGGCGGATTTCATTTGATGTGCGATGCCGGCAACGAACAGGCCGTTTCAAGACTCAGATTGCGTAAAAAACGTCCCCATAAACCGCTTGCCGTGATGTTTTCGAATATGGATCACCTTCGCAGCTCTCTTAGTGCTGATCATCAGGAAAGTGCCTTGCTCGATGCCAAAGAGCGGCCGATTGTACTGCTAAAAAAGGGCAGTTCGAACTCCTTGGCCCGAAACATTGCACCCGATATTGATACGATCGGAGCAATGCTTGCGTACGCACCGCTGCATCATCTGCTTTTTAGTTTTCTATCATTCCCTTTGGTGGCAACCAGTGCCAACCGAAGCAATGAGCCGATTATACGCAGTGCACAAGAGCTTCATGAGCGATTAGGGACGGTCGTCGATTACATTGTCGATTTCAACCGTGATATCGTGAATGCCGTGGACGATTCGATTATTCAGGTGATTCAAAATCGTCGTCTTACGTTGCGATTAGGGCGGGGATATGCACCCTATACACTGTTTCAAACCCAATCACATTCCTTAAACATATTAGCCGTAGGTGCTCAGCAGAAAAATACGATCGGTCTTGCGTTTGAGGATAAAATGATTCTCAGCCCCCATATCGGTGATCTTCACTCTCTTGAGGGGATGGAATATTTTGAGCGTACCGTTGACTCCTTTAAACGTTTTTACGATTTTTCTCCCGATGTGATTGTGTGCGACATGCATCCCGGCTATGCGACAGCACAATGGGCAAAGGACCAAGGGGTGGAGTGTATCGAAGTACAACACCATTATGCCCATGCACTGGCCTGTATGGCGGAACACGGCTTGAATGAAAAACTCCTCGCCTTTTGTTTTGACGGAACCGGCTATGGAGATGATGGAACAATTTGGGGCGGAGAAGTCTTTCTTGCCGATCCTTTGCACTATGAACGGATCGGGCATATCAAACCGTTTCGTCTTTTGGGGGGTGAAAAAGCGATTAAAGAACCCAAGCGGGTCGCTTTGTCATTATTGTTCGAGAGCTATTCTTTGGCAGAGGTGATGGACCTCACTCTCCCCCTTTTGGAACACTTTGATTCTCAAGAGATTACGTTGTATCATAAG
>DASUMY010000109.1:0-7093 GCA_036277435.1 Sulfuricurvum sp. | reverse complement strand
GTAGCCATAAAATGGAAAGAGACTTCCCCCTCTTGAGAAGGGAACGTAATAGGGTTAAACGATTCTATATGGAGATGCGGCATCGGTTATTTGGTCTCATAATGGAGTGCGATTCCTTGTGTCGGAAGAGAACGGATACCGTCTTTATCGACACACAGGACTTCGTAAATATATTCAACGTTAGGCTTGATATCGCCATCATGAAATTTCGTTTCTGAGATACTGTTGATCTCTAATGCTTCACGCTCAAACCAGCTTTTTTTGGTTGTTTTGATAACCGTATAGGAAACGGCTCTGGGATCATTGCTGGCCCATTGCAAATCGACTCCGTTTGGATTGATCTTGCCATCAAATGTGATCGGCGTCTTGGGTTTGCTCATGCTTGAACCTTGGGTCGTGATGGAACCCATAGGACTTTCTAACCCGTCTTTGTCCACTGCGGTGATTTTGTAAAAAAATACCTCACCGTCTTCTTTCGTCGTATCGGTGAACTGGGTCGTTTGCAACTTGACGTGATAGGTGTAGGTTCCATCAGACGTGTTTGAGCGATAAATGTTGTAATACTCTAAATCGCTAATCGAACTGGCTTCCCAGCTCAGCGCAATTGCTTTTGGAAGATTGTTAGTGGCGGTAATGTTTTTAATTTCCGGCGGCAACGGTTTCGTCACCAATTTAGCGGTTTCACTCGGCTCGGTAATGAGTTTATCATACGTTACGGCACGAACGCGGTAATAGTAAACTTGGCCGTCTTTTAGATCACGGTCAATGTACTCGGCATTCAAGCGGCCCGTGATGGTTGCAATCTCAGACCATTTTTGATCGTTCACATTGAGACGGTCGATAATGTATCCGTTAATTCTGTTATTAGGGTGCGGACGCCAGAGCAGTTTCGCACTTCGCGGCATATTGCCGACCGACTGAAAAAAGCTGACGGGGGCAATCATAGGCAGAGTCGTAACGCTCATCGTTTCACTGCCGTTAGATTCTGTATAATCTTTTCCTTTTGCCGAAAATCGGTATTGGTACTGGGTATTAGGGACGAGATGGTTATCGACGTAATGGGTTGCAAATCGGCTGTCAATAGTCGCTATACGCTGAAGTTTTTGATCTTCCGTACTCTGCGCAGATCGATACACATGATACCCGGTTACTCTTGGGTCTTCAATCGCTTTCCACTCAAAAGCGGTTGTCGTGATATCGGAGAGCGATCCGTTGAGAGATGGGACCGGGAGGGTCGGATCAATCGTGACCACTTTCTCCGGTTTTGGCTGTTGCGCGCATCCTGTGAAAAGACTAAGCGCTAAAGAGATGCTCAAAGCGTATGTGACAGAGCGTTTCATGCAATTCCTTTGAATCAAAATGTTTCGTTAAATAATTCTCCATAACCTCGTCTAAAGGAGCTTGGAACTGGAGGTGTTCTCCGGTTGTCGGATGAACCAAATAGAGCATGTAGGCATGGAGCAAAATATGTTCCACCTTGGCGTCTTTCGTATGCCCGCCATAGAGGTGATCCCCGATAATATGACGACTGATCGATTCGAGGTGAACACGGATCTGATGGGTCCGTCCGCTGAAGAGTTTACAGACAATCAGTTCACTTGTTTCATCGTGGGACGGCATCAGTTTTCGAAACATTGTTTTCGCACTTTTCCCGGTTTCACTGATGGCCATTTTCAGGCGGTTTTGACCGCTGCGTCCGATCGGTTTGTCGATGAGCGTCTCGATGTCTTTGAGGGCAGGGGTAATGACGGCCAGATAGTAGCGGCCCATGCTTTTGTCCTGCAGCTGCAGCGAGAGGGCTTCATGTGCCTCGTTGTTTTTGGCAACGACCATGACGCCGCTGGTACCGCGGTCAAGACGGTGGACGATTCCGTGGCGCTCTTCGCCGCTTAGGGTTGATAGACTGATTCCCTTATGTTTGAGCCAATCCACGAGTGTGGGCTCTTTGACGCTGGGTGCCGGGTGGACTGTCAGAGAGCTGGGTTTGTTAATGACGAGGATGTCATTGTCTTCATACAAAATTTCGACATCAAAATCGATAACCTGCGCAGGGGTGACCTTCATTTCCGGAAACGTTATTTCCACGGATTGACCGATTTTAAGCTTTAGACCCGGTTTGGAAGAGGGGCGTTTGTCAATCGTGATGGCGTCTTGTTCGATGAGCTGAGCGATTTGGTTGCGTGTCTGTCCGAGCATACGGGTTAAAAACTGATCTAAACGTATAGCTTCGTCGACGATAAAGGTTACATTCTCGCGTTGCATCGATCTCCTTGGTGTAATGGTGGGGTTGTGCTACAATTTCAAACGAATAAAACAAATTTATATAAAAATGAGAATATAGAGTGCTTAATATTGATCGGCGAATTTTAGCACATTTTGACTTTGTGACCCTTATTTTATTAATTCCAATCGTTTTTCTTTCGGGTTGGCTGATTAATGAGATTCATCCGACCTTGGGACAAAAGCATTTAACCTATGTTATTGTGGGAATCAGCATCTTTATCGGTCTTTTTTTATTGCCGATTCGGCGGATGTTTTGGATGATCCCCATTTTTTATTGGATCAGTATTTTGCTGCTGCTTGCGGTCGAGTTTGTAGGACATAGCCGTTTGGGGGCGAAGCGGTGGATTGAAATTCCGTTTGTCCATTTCACGTTGCAGCCCTCTGAATTTATCAAACCTGCTTTTGTCCTCATGCTTGCGTATCTGATTCACCGCAATCCTCCCCCGTATGATGGGTATAAATTCAAAGATTTTTTGAAATTGTCCTTCTTTATCATGCTGCCGTTTTTTCTCATCGCGAAAGAACCCGATTTGGGAACGGCAACGGTGTTGGCGATGCTGGGATTCGGTATTTTATTTATTGTCGGCGTTCATTGGAAAATCTGGATCGGCCTTGCGGTGACGTTTGTCGTATCGCTGCCGCTGATTTATACGCAGCTGCATGATTACCAAAAACAGCGTTTGTACGATTTTGTCGGTGAAAAACCGAGCTATCACGTAGAGCAGTCGATCATTGCGATCGGATCGGGCGGATTTTTGGGAAAACCGAAAGAAGAAGCGACTCAGACCCAGATGAAATTTCTCCCTATCGCCTCAAGTGATTTTATTTTCGCCTATGTCGTTGAGCGCTTCGGATTTCTGGGGGCATTCTTATTGATTATGTTGTATGCGGCGCTCATAATCCACTTGCTGCTCCTCTCGTCATGGGTGGACGATTATTACACCAAGGTGGTTTCCGGCGGACTTGCTTTGCTCGTATTTATCTATATGAGCGTCAATATCGCGATGACGATGGGGCTTGCCCCCGTCGTAGGGGTTCCTCTGCCGATGTTCAGCTATGGCGGGAGCAGTTTTGTCAACTTTATGATTTTGTTCGCCGTCATGGAGAATCTGATTGCCTACCGATTTCGATATTTGTATGATAACGTTGGTAAAAAAAGCTTTATCTAATCTAAGAGCGCTTATAATTGCGCTCCACTTTAACGGGTCAATAGTTCAGTGGTTAGAGCCCTCCGCTCATAACGGAGTTGTCCCAGGTTCAAATCCTGGTTGACCCACCACCTTCAAACTTCCTAATCTATGTACTTTCAAGAGATTTAAAAATAATACCTTTTGTTCAATATTTCGATGGGTGTTCCTTGTTTAGATTAAAATAAAACTAATGTACCGTATTTCAATAGCGTGATCTTCCAGTAATTCATTAATTTTTTCAATGTCATAATAGATAAATCCTCCAAATTTTGTATAGGGAATTTTCTTTTTACTTCGTCCATGCAACTTTCTCGTGCAACAAGATTGTTTGTGAGATAGCAATCGTTCATTTTATTTATAACACTAGATATATAACTTTAGATTTTATATTATTTCTTCGAATAAATCACCTAATTAAATAAAAAATGTTACATATTGTATCAGATTGTATATGTTAAAATTCGTTTTAATAAAAACAAAAATAGTGTTAATGGAATAATAGATAATATTGAAATAAAATATAACTAAATGAATTATTAATGAACCAATATTTGCTTTTTTCCATCTTAATAGGAGTGCAGTTAACCGCACAAACGGTCAGTTTTGATCAGCTTAAATCCGACGCCACTAAGAATTCCCATCGTCTAAAACTGAAAAATATCGATATTTCTATAGAAACTGCCCGTTTAGAGAGTGTCTATTCGACGCTCTATCCACAACTCTCACTCGCTTACAGCAGTGAATACAGCCGTAATCTTGATAACGCTTCTACGGGAAGCATCTCGGTAGATGATATGACGATCAACTCGGCGACACTGTATAAAAATTCGATGGCATTACACCTGAACTATGAACTTTATCATTTCGGTGCAACGATGAAACAGATTGAAATAGGGGAAAGAGAGATTTCGCTCAAAGAGCTCGAAGGGTGCCATGAAACGATTAAGCTATATACCGAATTATTGGATCATTATGCCAAGGCCCAAAAAGCCTTCAGCACATCGACGTATAAGTCCCGCATGCTTTTGCTTCGTAAAGAGCTTTATACTCTTAAACAGCGTCTTTATAGTGCCGGAAAAGAGTCACGGGTTTCGATAGGGGATGAAGCGATCCGTATTATCGATCTGGAGCGTGAGATCGAAAAAGCCAAATTGGATTACGATGAGAGCCTCATAGCCCTAAGCAAACTTTCCTATAATGACTTGGATCCAAATACTACGCAACTTCTCCCTCTCACCTACTCATTCGAACCGATCAAAGAACTTGATTTTGATACAACAGCGCAATCAAAACAATACGACGAAAAAATACTCCAAAAAAATGCCGAAATTTCGATAACTCAACGATCCCAGCTTCCTACGGTATCTCTCTATTCCTCTTACTACCTCTATGGATCGGACATAGCTGAATTTAGCGAAGCGATGGATGCGACACGCCCCAACAGCTGGAATGCGGGAGTGAGTATGCGATGGAATTTGTTCGAAGGATTTAAATATAACAGCGAGTCCAAACGTCTGCGGTATGAACTGCAACGGATCAAGGAAGAATACGAATTGGCAAGACGGGAATATGACTATGAGACCAAAACCAAACAAGAGCACCTGACTCGATTGGAACAGCTGACGCGTAATGAGATCGATGCCCTTCATGAAACACAATTAAAAATTACGATGACCCAGCGGCTTCGCACACAGGGTGAAGCCGACGCAGTGAGTGAAGTGAGCGTGAAACTCGAGGCTCTTGAGCGTGAACTCACCCTTGCAATAGAGACAATACAGCAAGCATACGAAGCACAATCCCTTGCAACTCTTCATACAAAGGCAGATCAATGCACTCAGCACTAACGGCTCTCGAAATTGCGGGGAAACTGAACCGCATCGCGGTGGATACCCGCGTCATCATTAAAGAGTTTGCTTTGGGAGACAATGAGCCATCCATCGAAGAGCTTACCCGTATTGCCTCTCGGCAGGGATTTCGCGCTTCGATCAAAAAACTTCGGATCGAAAAATTGATTCAAGCCTATCCTATGCCGATCATCGTTTTGAAAAATGACGGTACCTATATGAGTGTTTTGCAGGCCAATGTCGAAAAACAGGAGCTTTTAGTATTTGATACCGGCAGAAAAGAGCCTTACATCATGAGTATCGCCGAGTTTATTACTCTCTCTAGCGGCCGAAGCATCGTCCTTAAGCACCGTATTCTTAGTGCTGATGCGCGCTTCGGGTTCGGATGGTTTTTTAGAGCCATCATGAAATACAAAAAAGTGATGGCGGAGGTGCTGATCGCGTCGTTTGTCCTTCAGCTTTTCGGTCTGGTAGCACCTCTCTTTACGCAGGTGATACTCGATAAAGTATTGGTTCACCGCTCGATGAGTACGCTGAATGTTCTTGCGGTTGCCTTTGTGGCAGTAGCGGTGTTCGAGCTGATCTTAAACCTGATCCGCAGCTACATCTTCGCCCATACCACTTCCAAGATCGATGCAAAACTGGGGAGCAAACTGTTTCATCATCTGCTGGCATTGCCGTTTGTCTATTTCGAGAAGCGCAAAGTGGGGAACATTATCTCCCGTGTCCGCGAACTCGATCAGATACGCGAATTCATCGCCAATAAATCGGTCACGTTGATCCTCGATGTACTTTTTTCGGTGGTTTTTGTTGCGGTGATGCTGCTGTACAGTATTAAGCTTACTCTGGTTGTTTTAGGATTTGTGAGTTTCATAGCTGTTCTTTATTTTATTATTACTCCGGAACTAAGACGCCGTTTGGAGGAAAAGTTTCAGATGGGGGCACAGTCCAACGCCTACCTTGTCGAAGCGGTTACAGGGGTACAGACGGTCAAGTCACTGGCACTAGAAGGTTCCATGCAGCGCAAATGGGAGGATTACCTCGCCCGCTATGTTAATGCGGGATTTCACCTCTCCAATCTCTCAAATATTTTGGGAGGCATCAGCGGAGCGCTCCAAAAGCTCATGACCATCGCGATGCTTTATATAGGAGTAACCTTAGTACTCGACGGCAAGCTCAGTGTCGGGCAGCTGATCGCGTTTCAGATGTTTGCAGGTCAATTCACCGGACCGGTATTACGACTGGTGAACCTGTGGAACGAGTTTCAGCAAACGCTTCTCTCGGTCGATCGGCTGGGAGATATCCTCAATACCCCCACTGAGCAAACTAATGACACGGCAATCACTCTTCCATCGGTTCAGGGAAGTGTGCATTTTGAGAATGTTGTTTTTTCCTATGCACCGGATGCTCCATCGGTCCTTAACGGTATCAGTGCGGAGATTCCGATGGGAAGTAGTGTAGGACTTGTAGGGCGCAGCGGCAGCGGTAAAAGCACCATTACTAAACTGATCCAGCGGCTCTATATCCCCAAGTCAGGAACGATCTACATCGACGGTGTTGACATACGCCATATGAATCCTAAATGGCTGCGCAATAACATCGGAGTGGTGTTGCAGGAGAACTACCTCTTTAGCGGGTCGATCAAAGAAAATATCGCTCTTAGTCGCCCCGATGCCCCAATGGAACATATCATCGCTGCATCCCGCATGGCGGGTGCCGATGAGTTTATCGCCGAACTTTCCGAGGGGTACGATACCCAAGTAGGAGAGCGGGGTG
>DASUMY010000108.1:0-4657 GCA_036277435.1 Sulfuricurvum sp. | reverse complement strand
GAAAATGCATTTTCGATCGATAAACGGGCAATTTTGCAAAATAATGATGGATTCATAATGACCTCCATTTTTAATTATTTTAGCACAATTTTCATCGGATTGTTTTATGGAACTCTTTTTGCTCACTTAGAGCAATATAGGCCGAGCAGCGTAAAAAGGCACGGTCGAAGAAACTGCAGTGAGGATAATAAAGCGTGGATAGAAGATCGTTTTTGGCACTGAGTGCATTATGTGCCGGAAGTACACTATTTGCTTCGATGGAAGAAATTGATTCTAATGTCGTAGGTGGAAATGTAGATCGTACCGTTGGCTCATTGCTCACGAAGCTCACGATCGTTCAAAATCGTGTCGGTTATGTTCAGTTTAATATTCTCAGTTTTGACGAATTGTTAAAAACGGCCCACTACTGCAAAATACCGCTTACCCAAACCGAAATCACATTTGTCGAATCTATTTTTTACGGCGATCCGCGAAAATACGGTTTTTACGGGGAGCGGACGGTTCCGGAGCTTACTTTGGTAACCCCCAAAAAAGATGTTGTTTATGTAGATAAAACAGGCCATTTTTTGATGAAAGGTGCCGCAACGGAAAAATACGCGCAGATAAAACGTCTTGTAGGGAAAGATCTTGTCCTCACATCAGGGGTGCGCGCACCGGTAAAACAGCTTCATCTTTTTTTGAAAAAAATGGCTAATTCCGGCGGAAATCTTCGGTTGACTTCCACCTCCATTGCCCCTCCCGGATTCACATTTCACAGCGTCGGAGATTTTGATATTGGAAAAGCCGGCTACGGCCATTTTAATTTCACCGAAAAATTCCAAGAAACGGATGTTTTCAAAAAACTCTATGATGGCGGGCATATTACCATACGATACACGGCGAACAATGCCTACGGCGTTCGGTTTGAACCGTGGCATATCAAAGTAACGGGCGGTTTCGAAACGGCATAATCGGTGGTGTGGTACAATCACACCATTAAAACAGAAGGATTTTTTGATGGCCGGTATCGACCTCTCCCAACTTCCCCATACTCCATGCTATATTTGCGAAGAAGCTCTTTTAGAAAAAAATCTTCAACTTCTTGATCGAGTTCAACAAGAATCCGGTGCTAAAATTATTCTTGCCCTAAAAGGGTTTGCCATGTGGTCGACTTTCGACCTCGTAGGACGCTATTTACAGGGATGTACTGCAAGCGGTCTGCATGAAGCGAAACTCGCCCGTGAAAAAATGGATAAAGAGGTGCATACGTATTCTCCCGCCTTTAAAGATAATGAAATCGATGAAATTGCCCGTATCAGTGATGATATCGTTTTTAATTCTCCGGCACAATTCCACCGCTATTATGACCGTGTCAAAGCGATCAATCCTGCCATTTCGGTATCGTTGCGGGTGAATCCGGAATATTCATCCTCTCCGGTAGATTTATACAATCCATGCGGCATTTACAGCCGCCTGGGGACGACACGTGCCAATTTCGACGAATCGCTGATCGAGAAACTGGATGGACTTAATTTTCATGCTCTGTGTGAACAGAATGTCGATGCGCTGGAGGGGGTTCTGGCCGCTTTTGAAGAAAAATTCGGTTCCTATATTGATGGATTGAAATACGTCAATTTCGGTGGAGGGCATCATATTACCCGCAGTGACTATGATGTGGATCGCCTTATCGAGGTTATCAAAGGATTCAAAGCACGTCATAACAATATTACCGTTTATTTGGAACCCGGTGAAGCGGTTGGATGGCAGACCGGGCCGTTGGTGGCATCGGTACTGGATATCATACACAACGGAATGGATATCGCCATACTCGATACCTCTGCGGAAGCGCATATGCCTGATACGCTGGCAATGCCGTATCGCGCTGAAATCCGTGGAGCCGGAGAAGCAGGGGAGAAGCCTTACACCTATCGATTAGGGGGGAATACCTGTCTTGCCGGTGATATCATGGGGGATTATTCATTTGATGCTCCCCTCAATGTCGGGGACAAGGTGATTTTTGAAGATCAAATACACTACACGTTCGTTAAAAATACCACCTTTAACGGGATAAAGCTCCCCTCCCTTGCCATTTGGACTAAAGAAGGGAAACTCAATCTGATCCATGAATTCGGGTATGAAGATTACAAAGGGCGTTTATCCTGATTACCGTTTTGTCAAAACGGCCGCCAGCCCTTTGGCTATGCCGTCATACGTTTCTTGGATCGGCGTTATTTGTTCAATAATGGTTTGAAGAACTTTGGATTCATGATCGAATTTTTTTTGCCGGCGCGACAGTTCGATGGTTTTATTGTCAATCCGTTTTCCGATTAATTCAAGCGTATTGGTTTCATTTTTTTTATGAATCAAAAGTTCTTCCTGACGCTTTGACTTGATCGATCCGGCATTTTCGGCGGACCCTGAATCATTCGTTTTTTTGCTTTTCATAAACATGATTTCGTTTTCAGATATTTTTCGGTCAATTTCATCTATTTTCAGCATTTGCTCTTTTTTGTTTTTCATTTCAGCTTTCAGATCTACTTTCACTTCATGAAGCCGCTCTTCTGCATCGGTAATCGCTACTTTTTGAGCCGCTAATCGTATTTTAATCTGTTTGTATTGCATCAGAATGGAAAAGATAGAGATGTAATTCCATCGCTGCTGTTTGGTATCGATAATGGCATATTTTTGGATTTTATTCCCGTTTTTGTCTATGACGACTTCATCGGTGAAAAATTTGAGAAACGCTTCCGCATTTTTATCTCTGTTTTCGATGTATTCGAAAAGATTTTTTGCCGTATACAGCAGTATCTGATCAAAATACTTTCGTAAAATGTATCCGGTAAACCCCTCGATTTTTTCACGATCCGCTTCACTGACAATATCACTGAGAAGGATCTCAATCATTCCCCGAAAGACGAGAATGAATGTTTTAGTGAACGTAGCGTTATCAATCGTGGAAAAGTTGAGTTTGTCATTAATGACTTCTTCCAAAATCTCTTCGATATCTTTCCAGGCACCCTGTGGAAAATACAGAGCGTACATCCTGTCGAGTTCTTCAACAGATTCTCCGGCATACCGTTTATCTTTCCCTTCCGGTATCTTTTTGGGAGGGGCAAAATAACGAACCGATATACGGCCGCGCAAAAAGAATATAATATCTCGAGCGTTGAGTTGAAAGATATCCTGAATCTTTTGACGTGTCAGTGTTCTCCCTTTTTCCATACTCTCATTATGATCGATAAAACATTTCATGATACGATCTTTGGTCTCTTCGGGTATGGATAGCAAATGCGGAAGGATAAGATACTCTTCTTTTTTATCGGCAATCGCCATCAGGAGGGTGACATTTTTGTGAAGCATGCGGTCAAATGCTTCCGTACTCCCATTGTCGATAAAAAATTTGGTCAGTTTAAAGTCCTGAGGGGTCACTTCAATATCGATCTTTTGGAAACTCAAACCAAAGTATTCAACCAGTCCGTTTTTTAATTCTGCTTGTTTTTGATAAAAAAGATTTTGTTCGCCCGGTATATTCAGTTGATCAAGAAGGGATAGGTATTGCCGAGATGAGAAATCCAATGCATACATATTTTCAGGCACTATGGTTTTTAATATAGTGATGATCTCTTCGGTTGCACTCATGTTAAATTTTATCCTGTGAGAGGTTAATGGCCGCTTGAACAGCATTGACGTAGCTGCGTGTCTGGGCAATGCCACGATAAGCGATATCGAAAGCAGTCCCATGATCTACCGAGGTACGAATAATCGGCAGTCCCAATGAGACATTGATACTTTCATCAAAATAGAGTGCTTTCAACGGCCCAAGCCCTTGATCATGATACATAGCAATATAATAGCTAAAACGTTCTCTCATAGCAGGGGTAAAGGCAACATCGGGAACGAGGGGACCTGTGAAAATATTTTTGCCGATGTGAGCGTTGACCTTGGTAATGGCTTCTTCGATAAATCGTTCTTCATCTCCCAGTACGCCATTATCACCCGCATGGGGGTTTAGCCCTAAAACACCGATACTGTCCGCACCAACGCTGGTGTAAAAACGGATCATAAAATCGCTGAGTTCTGCCGTATTGACATGCTGTATGACCTCTCGCAGAGGAATGTGTTCCGTAAAGAGAGCTACATACAGCTTTTCACACCCGAGCATCATAATCGCTTCTTGGCTGAAAATATCCCGTAACGCATCGGTATGCCCAACGTATTCGATCCCTGCCAACTTCCATGCTTCTTTGTGGATGGGGAGGGTCACGATCGCATCAACAGCCCCTGAACGTGCCAAATTCACAGCGCACAAAAACGAATCATAACTGTACTTGCCGCTGAACTGCGACACTTCCCCGGGCGTTATCGTGAACTCACCGGCTACTTTAACCATCTTGAAATCATTGGGGAGCTGGGTTTTTAGTAGTCCGGCGGCTTGATGTGCCATCGTATAGTTGATGCAATAAACAGGTTCGCACAGGGTTTTAATATGGTCATGCATTTTGCGGATGATTTCAAATCCGATGCCGTTTAGATCACCGACGCTGATGGCAAGCCGTTTTAACGCTGACATAGGCCCTTCATCTCTCGCACGGCAGTTGCTAATCCGGTAAAAATAGAACGGGCAATGATACTTTGTCCGATATTGAGTTCCGTGATGGCGTCAATGTCCACAATGGAG
>DASUMY010000107.1:0-7339 GCA_036277435.1 Sulfuricurvum sp. | reverse complement strand
GTGCTAATGGCAACGCTCGCAGCAACGATGCTCATTGTCAATTCTCAAATGCAAAGCGCCTATAATTTTTTGGAAACGTTATTCTAAATAGGGACGGGAACGCTTTATCATCCGATGAATATATTGTTGAGCGGTATGAATTGCCTGCGCATCATCGGTACACCATACATTAAGAGCGTTGCGTGTCAGCTGTTTATCGCTCAGCCCCTGCGGCAGATGGCATAGGTGTGTATTATCGATCAGAATGAGGGTATCGGACATCAAACGTTTCTCGTAGAGATAAAGGTCTGTATTTTTGTAGCTGATATAGTACAGAGGGTCTTGGGCCGGATTCTGAACGATTAAGGTGAGATGGGTGCCGCGCGAAAGTGGACGTATCACCGCCTTGCGAAGGGGTGCAAAATCGATCGATGGGGCCACTATCGTGATATGCGTATGAGCGTTTTTAATACGCGACAGCACATGGTGTTCAAATCGGCTCCCTTCATCCGGGAGGTAAAACGTGAAAATGTCAGCATTTACGGTGCTAAACGTCAAAAGTAAACCGAGAAGTTTTATCATTTTATTTTTTTTTAGTTACAATCATATCATTTAGTGCTTTAGTGAAGCTATAGCAAAGTAAGAGGGGTTTGGCGTATTATGAAAATTTTGTTGTTAAACGATAATCCGGTTGTACGCAAATTGGTAGCGCTGAGTGCGCAAAAGACAAAAGATGAGTTGAATGTTGTTTGGTCCGTAGAAGAAGTTGAAGACAATGCGTATGATTTGCTAATCGTAGATGATGCGCTTTACACACCTGAGATAATGGCCGAATTACAGGACAAAATAAAATTTAAAACCAACTTGTTTATGGCTACGAGAGGCAATTTGATTCCTGCAGGTTTTGACAAAGTTATCAATAAACCTTTTTTGCCGACAGATTTGGTCGATTTATTCAGCACCATCGAAAAAAATCTCGCTTCAGCTGCTAAGTCTGGCGGGCAGGATCTTTTATCGGAAGAAGATTTTATGAGTCACCCTTTGGAGGATGATATCAATCTGGATGATTTAGCGCTTGGAGAAGAAACCCCATTGGAACAGAGTGCTAAAACCAATGTGCTGGACCATGAAGAGGTGCAGGAGCTGCAAGATCTGCTCGATGACACCGATGACTTTGAGATCGATGAGGGGCTGTCACTGGATGATTTTGCAATGGACGATGAAGAGGAGCTGACGATTACGGAAGATCTTGAAGATTTTGAGACGTTTACGTCCAAAAGTGATGAGGAAGATCTATTAGCATCGTTGGATGATACGATGTTTCAGGCTCTGGAAAATGAGTCACCGAGTGCCGGAATCGAGAATGAGCTAGATGATATGATTGAAGAGTTTGATTTCGATGAAGAGGTATTGGACGAGAGTGAATCTTTCAGTCCCGAGATACAATCAGAAATGGCATCGGCGGAAGATGAAGGTGCGGCAGACAACGAAGCGATGTCCGACGAAGGGTTTGAAGAGCTGGCAGGAGTTTCATTCGAAGATTTGGAAGATGAAGGGCTAGAAGCACTGGGAGATGATCTTGGTGTCGTTGCCGCAGAGCGTATTGATGAAGCATTGTTATTGCTGGATGAAGAGCTGGAAGAGGAGGATATGCCTAATCTGGAAATGATGGATACCCCTTTGAGCGATGATGAGTTTGGTGAATTAGAACAGCAAATTCAAGATGCGGTGAGCGAATTAGGGATCAGTGATTTGGAAACAAGTTTGGATGATAGTTCTCTTGACTCTTTCGGTTTAGGGAAAGTGAATGGATTTGAAGGGCTTGATGCATTGGATGAGCTCGATGAACGAGAGATTAAGATTGCTATGGGTGAAGCAGTAGAAGAAGAGGCTGCGGTTCGCGCAGAGCTTTCAGAGTTTGATGATGAAGCACTGTTAATGCCATCGGATGAGGAAGATGACCTAGAATCTGAAGTGACCGAACAAAATGCTCCGATGGGGATTGAAGAAGCGCAAGCGAGTCCGGCAGAGGGGATGGAGGCGTTGCAGGCACTCTTAAAAGCCCTTTCTAATGAAGAGGTAGCAAAATCCCTCAAAGGGCTTAATATCAGTATTAATATCAATTTCGGGAATGAGAAGTGAATACAACCAGCGGTGCTGTTTTAGTCTTATCGGGTCCTAGCGGTGCGGGGAAAAGTTCTTTGATCAATAAAATTGTTAAAGACATAGGCCCTATGTATTTTTCCATTTCAACGACAACGCGTCCGATGCGCGAAGGTGAAGTGGATGGCGTTCATTACCATTTTGTCAGTGAAGAAATGTTCAAACAGGATATTGAAGCAGAGATGTTTTTAGAGTATGCGGTTGTTCACGGGAATTATTATGGAACGTCGTTGGGGCCTGTAAAAAAAGCACTGAAAGAAGGCAATCTTGTCATTTTCGATATTGATGTCCAAGGACATGATGCTGTCCAGCATAGATTGGGAGACATTACGACGTCTGTTTTTATCACCACACCTACCTTGCAAGTATTAAAAGAACGACTGCATAATCGTTCAACCGACAGCGATGAGGTGATACAAAAACGGTTGGAAATGGCTAAGCGCGAAGTGCAGCGTATCAGTGAATATGATTATTTGATTGTGAATGACAATTTGGACGAAGCGGCTGAGATACTCGTCTCTGTTGCCAAAGCGGCACGGATGAAAATTCCGACATTGCAGATCAATGAATTTATTCAGATGTGGGAAGCACAAGGGTAAAAAAGCATAAGGGTCATTACAGCAATGTGCCGATATACTTCAAACTACTATTTTCGATAAGAAGGAAACATCCATGGGTATGCCAAGCGGAACTGAATTATTACTGATTTTTGGAATCGTTATTTTGCTCTTCGGTGCGAAAAAAATTCCTGATCTTGCAAAAGGAATCGGTCAAGGGATCCGTAATTTCAAAAAAGAGATGAAAGATGAAGATTCTACAACGGTAGCTTCTTCAACTCCCGAAGAACCGAAACAAGTTGAAAGTTCTACAACTACCACTGTAGAAGCTCCAAAAGACCAAGTTAAACAAGCCTAAGTCTTGAAACAAAGAGTCAACGCGCTTTTGCGCGATAAATTTAATTGTGATGTCATCCTCGAAAAGCCAAAAGATCGTTCTTTTGGCCACTTCGCCACTCCTATCGCTTTTTCCCTAGCTAAAGAATTACGAAAATCGCCTATGGCCATTGCGGAAGAGATTGCATCTTCTTTTGGCGATGAATCAATGTTTACCGCGGTTGAATCGGTCAAAGGGTATATCAATTTCCGTCTTTCTGAAACCTTTCTGGATGAGTATGCGTCATGGGCCCTTTCTCATGGAGAACAGTTTGGCAGCGATGATAAAAAAGGGTCTATCCTTCTTGAATTTGTCAGTGCCAATCCGACGGGTCCTTTGCATATCGGCCATGCGAGAGGTGCCGTGTATGGTGACACGATGCTGCGTCTCGGCCGCCATTTAGGGTATGACATTACCGCAGAATACTATGTCAATGATGCCGGAAATCAAATTGATTTGCTAGGGACGTCACTGCAGCTTGAGGGACGCAGTGCCCTTTTGGGTGAAACGGTTGAATGGCCTGAGAAATACTATCGAGGCGAATATCTGAGTGATTTAGCCAAACTCGTGGTGGAAGAGTTCGGTGAAGCCGCATTACGGGATGAGAGTCGTCAGAAAGAGTTGGCACTTTGGGCTAAAGATAAAATTTTAGCGCTGATCGTGGATGACTTGGCCGCGGTAAAAGTTCATTTTGATACGTTTGTCGGCGAGGCCTCTTTGTACGATGAATGGGACCGCGTCATGGCGAAAATGGGCGATGGCGTGTATCTCAACGAAGGGAAAACCTTTATCCGTTCGTCCGATCTTGGAGATGACCATGACCGTGTTGTGGTGCGTGAAGACGGTCGTCCGACCTATTTGGCGGGGGACATCATTTACCACAACCAGAAGTTTGAACGGGGATACGACCATTATATTAACATTTGGGGTGCGGATCATCACGGGTATATTGCCCGTGTGAATGCGGCCGTTACGTTTTTGGGGTATGAGCCTCAGAAGCTGGAAGTACTGCTTTCTCAAATGGTGAGTTTGCTCAAAGACGGGGAACCGTTTAAAATGTCCAAGCGTGCCGGTACGGTTATTTTGATGAGTGATGTCGTGGAAGAGATCGGCTCTGATGCCCTTCGTTTCATGTTCGCTTCGAAAAAATGCGATACAGCGCTAGAGTTCGATATTGAAGAGCTTAAACGTCAAGACAGCTCCAACCCGATTTACTATATTCAGTATGCCCATGCACGTATCCAAACGCTGATTTCTAAAAGCGAAGTGACGATGGATCAGATTATGGCATCTCATCTGCATGGACTAAGTGTCGATGCGGATGGTTTGTTATTTGAAGCATTGCTGCTGCCGGAGATCATAGAAGATGCGTTTGAATCACGTCAAGCACAAAAGCTTCCTGATTATCTCAAAGTATTAGCGGCACGTTTGCATAAATTTTACTATGATAACCGTATCATAGGGAATGAAGATGAAGCAAAATTGCTCAAACTTCTCCTTGTCGTTGCCCTCTCGATCAAAACCGGCCTTTCCCTCTTGGGAATTGAGGCCAAAGACCGGATGTAAATCCGGATATTCGTTTCGACGGCCAAAAGGGTAAAATACTTTTGGCTTTGACTACTGCTTTAGAGTAATGGTTCGAGTTTTTGAGAGAGAACTTTTAAGAGCCAGACTACAAATGATATAATCCCATTATTCTTATTATTATGAGGTGAACAGATGGTTACAGTTGCCGCGATTCAAATGCAAATGAGCAGTGACAAATCTGTTAATATTGCCAAAGCAGAAAAAATGGTGCGTGATGCAGCAAAGGGCGGGGCGCATATCATTCTTATCCCTGAGCTGTTTGAAGGGTACTATTTTTGCAAGGATATGGATAAAAAGTATTTTGAATGGGCAAAGCCGCTTCAAAATAACGTATTGATAGCGCAGTTTAGTGCATTGGCCCGGGAGTTGGGTGTCGTGTTGCCGATCAGTTACTTCGAGCGTGACGGTGAGCGTTATTTTAACTCTTTGGTGATGATCGACGCGGATGGTACGATCATGGAAAACTACCGTAAAACCCATATCCCGGATGGTCCCGGATATGAGGAAAAATTTTACTTTGAGCCGGGAGATACGGGATTCAAAGTATGGAAAACCCGGTACGGAAATGTCGGTGTCGGAATCTGCTGGGATCAGTGGTTTCCCGAAACGGCGCGATGTCTTACACTCATGGGAGCCGATATGATTCTGTATCCTACGGCGATCGGCAGCGAACCTGAGATCGGAGTCGATTCGGCATCTCATTGGCAGCGCGTACAGATGGGTCATTCTGCGGCAAACATCATCCCGGTCATTGCCGCTAACCGCATTGGCGAAGAGGTAGGGGAGAGCTGCACCCTCACCTTTTACGGCAGTTCGTTTATTACTGACCATACGGGTGAAAAAGTGGCGGAAGCCTCACGGGACAAAGAAGAGATCCTCTACAGCGAATTTGATCCGCAATCGATTCGCGAACACCGCCACTATTGGGGATTGATCCGCGACCGCCGGCCGGAGTGTTATGGTGTTATTGTAGAAAATAATTAGGAATAGTTTTTGCTTTATTAGTGCAAATATACAGTAGCGGGGGGTATCCGTGAGAGTCGTTTTGCGCAATAATGCTATTTTCGTTCAAGGGGGTTCGACTACCCTCGAAGAACCGTGGATGGAAGAGTTTTTCGATCATCATATCCATAATACGCTCTTTTTGGATAATGGTGTATTGGTCCTGAATAATGAAGGCTCTTCTGAGCAAAAAGAAGAGTTTTTGGATACATTGAGCGATTGTTATACGAAAATCAACGACCTCTCAAGCCCATTTTACCGCCGATCGTTACGTAAATGCCGCAGTGCGGCCGTCCGTATCGAGATCCCTTTCCGAAAAGCGGAAAAAGTCGATATCGAGCTGTATGCGTTTGGCCCGAATCGTGTTAAACTCAGCTTTTTAACCCCAAACCGATGGATTATGCGCTATCTCAAGCAACAGCTCTCTTCGCTGGTCACCAGCTGCAGTTCCAATCAGATCTACATCGATGTCAGCAGTATCGCCGCCAAAGCACGGCTGGAAAAAGCACTCAACCGCCGCGAAGTGCTTCACTACCAAATTAATTATAACTATGACGATGCGTTTATGAGCCGTTTGTACGGCCACTATAAAGGGTGGGGTCAAGGAAACGATGATATCGATAAAATGATCCGCTATCATGCGATTTTTGATCTGCCGGTCGGAAGCAAGCTTGAGGATTTGAAAAAGCGGTATCGACAGCTCGCAAAGCGGTATCATCCTGACCGCGTACACAGCAAAAGCCCTGAAATGATCAACAAATACACGGAAAAATTCAAGCTGCTGCAAGAAGCCTATGGGGCTCTACAAGCGGTGAGCTAACACTTCCAAATCGTCTGCATAAAAGAGATAAAGGTGCGGATTTTTCAGAAGGGTCAGTTCGTTTGAAAATCCCCGTTTGGTAAACAGCAGAATTTTATCGGGATTCAGTGAGAGCTTCGTGCATTTTTCCTGCAGTTTATGAAACTCTTTTTTGTTTACTTTGTGGTTCGTCCATTTGCACTCACCGATCCAGGTTTCGCCACTGTATGTTTCACTCAGCAAGTCAATTTCTATTTCTCTGTCCCAGTAACTTCCCGAATCGATCACTACGGTATCAAAGCGTTTGGCAAAAACTTCATGGATGTACAGATCACACAGCTCTTCGAAGGTGAATCCGACAAACTCATTGTAGTGGGCATGAAAGTTTTTAAAAAACGGGGCATAGTTTCCGCTTTGGATAGTGTCGTAAAAAGGTTCGACAAACGCAAACCAAAAACGGAAAAACGGGCTTGAAAAACGGAGTTTATGTGAAATTTTATGGTGCTCGATCTCTTTTTTGAACCGTTGTTTCGGATGGGATTTAACGAGAGGAGTTTCGCGGGAACGTTCAAGATACAGATACCCGCAATAGCGTAAAAAATCGAACGCTTCTTTGCCCCGTTCTTTTCCGATACGTGCGCGGCGATAGGCGGAGTCAAGCCGGCGGTCACCGATGCTGACCGCACGCAGGAGTCTCGAATACAGCGGATTGTATTCCAAGGGGGCGAGGAGCTGTTCGCGATGTTTGTCAATCGGGGCAAGAATATGTTTTTCCAACAACATTTCGAGCGGCTCATCACTGTTGATCGGTTCGTCCAATCCGCCAAAAATGGCAAACAAGGAGATGCCCTCCTCCATATCTTTGGGAAGGTTTTG
>DASUMY010000106.1:0-4187 GCA_036277435.1 Sulfuricurvum sp. | reverse complement strand
ATTCATACCGCTCAACAATATATTCATCGGATGATAAAGCGTTCCCGTCCCTATTTAGAATAACGTTTCCAAAAAATTATAGGCGCTTTGCATTTGAGAATTGACAATGAGCATCGTTGCTGCGAGCGTTGCCATTAGCACTAAAAAGGCAACCCCTATTTTGATCGGCATACCAATAACCAACAAGTTAAATTGCGGCATAGTTTTCATCAACATACCGAAAATAACATCGGCCAGCATCGACAGCGCCGTTATGGGAAACGCTATCATAAACCCTACGACAAACATATTGAGCGTTGCATGCATAATATAACGGAACAATTCAGGAGTCAGCATAAATCCACCCAAAGGAACCGAAGCGATCGATTCCGAAGCAAAGAGCAATATCCAGTGATGCAAATCAAGCGCCAATAAAATCATCAATGCAACCAGTGCCAAAAATTGGCTCACAATCGGCATAGAGACACCCGATTGAGGATCAATGGCAGAAGCTAGGGAAAATCCCATCATAAATGATATTTGCCCCCCCGCAAAAGTAATAACGTGATACGCAAGCTGCAAAATCGTCCCCACGACCAATCCAAACAGCATCTCTCCCAATATGGCGACCGTCATGCTCAACGAATCAATCGGAATGGCCAACGGCGGCAGAGAATCATAAAAAACGATCGTAAAGAAAAACGCCATAGCCGCTTTGACCGACATAGGAATGTTCATATGGGAGAAAATAGGAACCGCCATAAACAAGGCGCTGAAACGGGTAAAGAGCAGAATAAAAGCCGCAGTACGCCCCTCGCTAAAAAGTTCTGCCCACTCCATCCTATTTCACCTTGGTCAATGAACCGTCCGACATCCGATAGATGTAGTCGCATTGGGCAGCCAGCGATTCATCATGCGTCACCAAAACCATTCCGGCATTGCGTTCTTGAAGATAATCGAAGAAGAGTGTCATCACCTCTTGTGCGGTTGCGTGGTCGAGATTCCCTGTCGGTTCATCGGCAAAGATGAGCCGCGGCTTCTTCGATAATACCCGTGCGATGGAAACGCGCTGCTGCTGTCCGCCGGAGAGTTCGGTCACTTTTTGATAGCAGACATTGGCTATTCCCAAACGCTCCAACAAAGCGGGATCGATGGTTTGCTTCGCCATTAATGCCGCTACTTCGAGATTTTCATAGGCGCTGAACCCTTTAAAGAGATAATGGCTTTGATAGATAAGCCCCAGCTCATAGCGGCGCAATTCGACCAGCTCTTTTTCACTCAGCTTGTAAATATTATGACCAAAAAGTTCAACACTGCCCGAATTGGGAACCAGCATCGTCGAGAGAATATGCATCAATGTCGACTTTCCGCTGCCGCTAACGCCGATAATAGCCATGGATTCTTTGGCATTGAGGGTTATCGATACATCCTGAAAGAGTGGATAATCAAATGCATGAGATAAAGAGGTTGCTGTTAAGAGATTCATAAAAAGATTATAGAGAAAAAGAGGTTAAAAAAAGGGGGCTAAAAAAGCGAAATTCGCTTTTTTAGAATTATGCCATTTGTGCAGCGACTTCTGCAGCGAAGTTATCGACTTTTTTCTCGAGACCTTCACCGACTTCATATTTAATGAATTCGACAATTTCAGCAGTCCCGCCATGTTTTGCCGCTTCTTTGGTCAGTGCTTCCGCAACCGTCATTGAATCGTCCATAACATAGTTTTGGTCCAAAAGGGCCAATTCTTTGTCCAAAGTCGTGTTATCCGCTACAAAACGAGCCAATTGTCCAGGGATGATGTTTGCCCAAATTTTTTCAGGCTTGCCATCGGCAATTAGCTTCGCTTTGATCGCTTCTTCAGCAGCAGCCATAACTTCAGGAGTCAATTGTGCCATTGAGATATACTGAGGAACATTTTTAAGCGGTTTTTTCAAACGTGCCAATTCCTCATTTTCTGTTTTAATCGCTTCGATACGACCGATAGTCTCTTCTTCGACAAACTTAGCATCAAAATCTTTGTAGCTAAGTGTTGTCGGTTTCATTGCAGCAGCGTGCATTGCAATGTTTTTCAACATCGGAGCAATCGCTTCGGCAGTTTTTTTGCTGTCACAGTTGACTGCAACCAAAACCCCTACACGGCCGTTTGAGTGAACGTAACCGTTAACGCATCCTGTTTCACCCGCATTAAGGGTAACAAAACGACGTGTAACGATTTTTTCACCGATACGAGCTACTTGAGCGGTGAAATACTCAGAGAATGTACCTGTTTCATAAGCCGTTTCATTCAACTCTTCAACCGTACTGACACCCGTCGTAAATACGTGTGCTGCCGTGTTGCCGACAAGAGCGATAAAACCGTCATTTTTTGCAACGAAATCGGTTTCAGAGTTGATCTCTACCAATGAAGCTGATGCAAAAGTTTCAGAAACTTTAAGGCCCAAAAGCCCCTCAGCTGCTACACGGTCCGCTTTTTTAGCACTTTGTGCCATACCGCGGTCACGTAGCCACTCTTTTGCTTTTTCCATATCGCCGTCACATTCAGTAAGCGCTTTTTTACAATCCATCATAGGCGCATCTGTCGCCGTACGAAGGTCTTTTACCATAGCTGCTGTTACTTCTGCCATGATTACGCTTCCTCTGCTACTTCTTCAGTTGCCGCTTCTACTGCTGCTTCTGAAGCCATTTCTTCGTCTGCTGCTGCTTCGTCGTTACCGCCGTTGCGAAGTGCTTTACCTTCGTTAATCGCTTCTGCCATTTCTTTACAGAAAAGCTGGATTGAACGGATCGCATCATCATTACCAGGGATGGGGATATCAATCACGTCTGGATCACAGTTAGTATCCAAAGGTGCAACGATACGGATACCGAGGTTACGAGCTTCTTGAACCGCAATGTGTTCTTTTACCGCATCGATAACAAACATCATGTCCGGCAATGTTTTCATGTTACGGATACCGCCAAGGTATGCGATCAATTTTTCTTTTTGACGATTCATCATCAATGCTTCTTTTTTAGTCAAAAGATTCATTTGACCGTTTGCTTGCATCTCTTCGATGATGTCAAGTTTGCGGATTGATTTTTGAATTGTCGGGAAGTTAGTCAACATTCCGCCCAACCAGCGATTGTCAACATACGGCATACCACATGCTAATGCAGCATCACGAACCGCAACACGCGCTTGTTTTTTAGTTCCTACGAAAAGAACGGTTTGTCCCTCAGCCGCAGCATCAAGAACTTGCTGATACGCGCTACGGAAAAAACGCAATGTTTTTTGTAGATCGATGATGTAGATGTTTTTACGAACGCCAAAAATGTATTTTTTCATTTTTGGATTCCAACGACGTGTTTGGTGACCGAAGTGTACTCCACACTCCAATAAATCTTTCATTGTTACCATGAAAAGACTCCTTACTATTAAATATAGGATTTTTGTTCTTCGTTTACTTGGGCGACCTTACAACAGAGCCGATGAAATCATCGGATGCACGAGAACAAATATAGGTACGCTTGCGATTTCTTTCTCACGTCATAGTATTCTATAAGGAGAGAAAATCGGGCGAATTATACTGAAAAAAACTTTAATTTCATCTTTGTTTAATAATGGCTATCATTGAGTACTAAAAATTATAAAATTACACATTTTTAAACTATTTTTATATTATCTTTGCTAATATCAGTGCGACAATGTAAATAGACCACACGATAAATAGTAATTTTCAAGGAGTTAGAATGAATCACCGATTTTTAGGTTCCGTTGTCGCAGCGGCTCTTATTTCAACAACCGTTATGGCGGATGGAACCCTCTATCAGCGTTTTGAGCAAATGGAAAAAGAGATGAATGCTCTTAAAGCGGAACTCGCAACTATGAAAGCCGAAAAAGCCTCTTCCGCTACCAAAAAAGTAGTAATGGAAGAGGATGAGGACGAAAAACCGGCAAAATCAACGGCTAAAGTCAAAGTAGCGGTCGAAGAGGACGATGAACAAAAAGATATCGCGGAAGAGATCAAAGATATCAAAGACCATCTCAGTGAGCTCAATAAAAAGACCAATGGAAACAACCTAAAGCTGGGTGTTGATTTCCGTACGAGTTACGACAATCTCCGCTACAAAATGGCCGACGGTTCTACTCAAAAAAATGATGCCCTCTTCAGCAACCGTTTGTGGCTCAACATGAACTACGCCGCAACGGAGAACCTAAGCTTCACAGGACA
>DASUMY010000105.1:0-3311 GCA_036277435.1 Sulfuricurvum sp. | reverse complement strand
ACAGGATGTTTTCGAGCTCATCTTTGGATATCTTGAGCTTTTTTTCAGGGACGATCGCCGCAATGGCATCAACGGTTTTTTGTAACCCTTTTTTGATAAATGAAAACATCGTTATTTGCCCAGCGCTTGCGCGATGTCGTTATCGATGATCTCTTCGGGTGTTGCTCCTGTATAGTGGGTCACGTATACCCCATTTTTGTACAAAATCATGAGAGGAATCGGGAACTGCTGACCGACACCGATCGTGGAAGCGATGGCACGCGCAAGCGATTGATTGTCCGCTTTGTTGGAAATCAAATAGTCGCCGCGATAGGTTTGTTTGAATTGTTCAAGCTCATGATTGGAAACATCATCTTCGATGGTGATCCCCATGACGATCAAATCGTCACCGTATTTTTTTTGCAAATTCCCCAAATGGCGTGCTTCAGCACGGCATGGAGGGCACCATGTAGCAAAAATATCAAACAGAACCACTTTCTCTTCGCCCTCATCCAGCGTGAAATTAGTCCCCCGTTTTTCAACGGTATATGATTTTCCGTTTGTATCGAGGAGTTTGAACGTAGCCGTAGATACCATCGCCTCTTCCGTGCTCTGCTCGCCGCATCCGGTCAGTAAAAATAAAGTGATAAAGGGAATAAGGAGTGAAGTAAAACGCATTTTAATGTCCATTCGATAGAATATTGTGATTATATCCTACAAAGAATTAACATGACCAAAAGTGATTTTCGAACCCATTGTCTGCAACGGCTACGAAGCCTTTCAACGGCAGGAAAAGCGTATCGGGATGCTCGTGTCAATGGTCATTTGATGAAGCTGTTGCGCCATCACAAAGGGAAACATATATTATTGTATTGGCCCTTTGGATTTGAAGCGGATATCCGAAAAACCATCTGGGCATTGCGCTCTAAAAAAACATTATATTTACCGTTTATGGATGGCGTCAGTTTCAAAATGGTACCATTAAGATTACCGTTGGAACATAAAGCTTTCGGGATTTATGAGCCCCGGTTTTCGAATCTAAATATTAATTTTATTGATGTAGCTATTGTACCTGTTGTGGGTGTGGATGGATCATTTTGCCGAATTGGTTTTGGCAAAGGCATGTATGATCGTTTTTTCCCAACGCTTAAATCGAAACCATTAACCATTTTTGTACAGTCACACCTCTGCCGCACTTCGGTCAACTTGTGTGATGATTATGATGTATCGGGTGATTTGTTGATCACACCGCATAGGGTGTATAGTAATAAGGAATTTCATGTTAAACGAACTACTCATAGGGGGCGGCGCAACCGCTCTTAGTGGGATAGTCGGTTTTTTAATTTCAAAAAAAATATCGTCTGCAAATTATGAGGTTTATTTGGCACAAGCAAAAGCCAAAGCAAGCGTTATTGAAGCAGAAGCGCATCTCATTTTAGAACGGGCAACTTTACGCTCCAATGAGATTGAAAAAGAGGCACAGCGCAAATACGATGAAGCTTATGAACGTGTCAAACGTGATTTAAGCGATCACGAAACCAAAGTCATGCAGATGGAACGCGATTTTGAGCAGTTCCGTCACAATGAATCGGAAACATTGCGTGTTGCACGCAGTGCCATCGATAGTATGCGGCTGAATTTGGAACGTAGCGAGCGCGCATTAGAGAAATTAAAAGAAGACTATTACCAAAAAGGCCAGCAGGTACTTTCCGTACTTGAAGAGCGCTCTTTTCTGTCGGTGCAAGACGCGAAAACGATGCTGATGGATCAGGTGCGCACCCGTGCCCGATTGGAATTGGCAAAATTGACGCGTGAACTGGATGAACAGAGCAAAGAACAGCTCAAGCGCAAAGCCAATTATATTTTAGGGCAGGCAACCGCGCGGTTTGCGGGAGAGTTTGCCGCTGAACGGCTTATCAGTATTATCCATCTGGACAGCGATGAGCTCAAAGGGCGGATTATCGGTAAAGAGGGGCGTAATATCAAGACCCTTGAACTGGTATGCGGTGTTGATATTATTATTGATGAAACACCCAATGCGATTATCGTCAGTTCCTTCAATCTCTATCGCCGCGCGATCGCGACGAAAACGATTGAACTGCTGATTGAAGACGGGCGTATTCAGCCCGCACGTATTGAAGAGGTGTATCAGAAAGTTTCCGAAGAGTTTGAAGAAGCCATTTTGCGTGAAGGCGAAGAGGTTGTCTTTGATCTGGGTATCGGTGCGATGCATCCTGATCTGATGCGGCTGATCGGACGGCTTCGCTACCGTTCTAGCTACGGACAAAATGCGTTAGCCCATACCCTTGAAGTGGCCCATTTGGCAGGATTGATGGCGGCAGAAATGGGCGGAGATGTCCGACTGGCCCGCCGTGCCGGATTGCTCCATGACATTGGAAAATCGTTGACGCAGGAAAATGGCGGAAGCCATGTTGATTTGGGTGTAGAGATATGCCGACGTCTGAATGAAGATCCGGTCGTGATTAACGCCATCTACGCACACCATGGCTACGAAGATATGAAGACGGTTGAATGTGCGGCAGTATGCGCGGCAGATACCCTCTCAGCAGCACGCCCCGGCGCACGCCGTGAAGTGTTGGAAAGCTTTTTGCGCCGTGTCAGCGAGATTGAAGACATTGCAACGCAAAAATACGGGGTCAAACAGGCCTATGCCATCAATGCAGGACGTGAAGTTCGTGTGATTGTAAACGCCCAAAGCGTTAACGATGATGAAAGTCTGCTATTGGCGCGTGAAATTGCCGATGAGATTAGTGCGAAAGTACAGTTTCCCGGGGAGATTAAAGTCAATGTCATACGGGAAAGCCGTGTTGTGGAATATGCGAGATAGCAGCCGCTGCGATGAGCGGCGGTTTGCTTTAACGCTGAATCGGAATGTCAACAGCGATCATTCCTCGTAAATCTCCCATTTTATATCCGGTTGCTTTATCCGTCGGATAAGCAGCTTGGATCGCTTTTCCGATCTCCGATCCTTGATCGACGGCTCCGTGACATTTTAAACACGCTTCATTATTGATAAAAATCGGTTTGTAAAAATGATCGATTGTCCCATCGGAGTCTATTTCATATGCCGGAAGCGGTTGAGCCTCTTTGAGTTTGTTCTGCCATGCTGACAAGATACGTGATTCCTGTGCGTTTGCACGATTCTGAGGATTACGCTCGTGCAACGTTACCCGCTTAACAGAGTAATGAGTCGTATCGGAAACTTCTTTCGTTAATGTCATCGCTTGGGATGAACAAAACCCCAAAGCGGCGACCGGGCCGTTTTTTGCCATCTGCGCTTTTAATTCACCGCCCAATTTTTGTACCAATGC
>DASUMY010000104.1:0-10032 GCA_036277435.1 Sulfuricurvum sp. | reverse complement strand
CATTATGTCGATAACAGAGACGTTTTACGAGACGGAGAATTGGTACTAATCGATGCGGCGTGCGAGTGGGAACTCTATGCCAGCGATATCACCCGTACGTTTCCGATCAACGGAAAATTTACCGCTCCTCAGCGTGAGGTGTACGAAAAAGTACTGGAGGTCCAATTGCGCGTTATCGAAGCGATGAAGCCGGGGGTAAAACGCGACTGGCTACAGCGCTACAGCGAAGAGCTGTTATGTGATGCCTTGATTGAGCTGGGAGTTTTGAACGGTGATCGAAATGCGCTTATGGAAGCCAAAGAGCACAAAAAATACGCACCGCACGGCATCGGCCACTGGATGGGTCTTGATGTTCATGATCCCTGTCCGTATGTCGATGAAAAGGGTGAAAGCCTGGCGTTTGAGAGCGGAATGGTGATGACGATCGAACCGGGACTATACTTTCGTGCCGATGATGAGAGTCTCCCTGAAAAATATCGTGGAATCGGTATTCGAATCGAGGATGATATTCTGATCACTGAAACGGGATGCGAAAATCTATCCTCACAGATCGTTAAAACGGTAGAGGATATTGAAGCGATGTGCCAAGGTCAGTTGTAGCTATAGCTCCATCCGCTGAGGCCGTCTTTGGCCTCTTTAAATCCATCGGCTTCTCCTAAAAAATCAATAATGTGCAATTTTACCCATGGAATCGTGTTGGCTTCTGCGTCATCTATAAGATGGCGTGGCATCGGAGTATCCTGCGCCGTCAATGCAAATGCGACCCGTTCTTGGTTGCTGAGAACATGCTCCGTTTTGGTAATACCGTATTCGCCGCAAAATTTTTCCAAAATTTGCGGTTTTACGCTATCGGGAATGAGATCGGATGTATTGAGTATAATCGTGAAATGCAAAGGTAGCTTGGGCGGTGTCAGCATCGAAGGTGCCACCATAATAATAAAATCAACTTTTTCCAAAAGAGTATCGATCTCGTTTTTTGATAAATAGCTGTTTATGGTAATAGGTTTCATTTCACGCATTATTTGCTTCCGTTAAAAATATTTGTAATAAGAGAGGTAATACCAATATGAAGATTGTAGTTGGTGATGGGGAAATCGAGCCACTCGTCTTCTAAATTGATCGTGTAGCTGCTGAGATAGGTTCCCAATATTTCCAAGTCGATCGGGCGGTATGCAACGGCCCGTTCACTCTCAATTTTCGTTCGCATCAATTTTTCGTTCGTATTGCTTTGAGCCAATGTAAATGCCAGTGTTTTCAGACTCATTAAATCGCACCAGCGCAAAAACAGATCGGGTGTCAGTTCGGCATGGGCTTTCCCCTCTGGATCGAAAAGAAGATGTTGCTCGCGCAAGGGGATGAGCACGCTTAATATCGCTTCACAGTAGGGGATTGTTTTTTGCTGCCAAAACGGAGCTTCATCGCTGCGTTCAATGGCGGTTTTAATAGCTCCAAGGATAGCGGATGAGTCGCCGGAACGTAACAGTGTAGACATAGAGTGTAAAATCATGAGACATTCTTTTTAATAGAACTTTAGCCTTTTTTGTATAATACAACTATTAATACTAGGAGTTGCCGTAATGGATAAAGGATGGATCACAAACAGTGTTGCGATAGCATTGGTAGGGGGATCGTATTTAGGGGAAGGATCGATAGCGCAGGCTATCCGAAGCGCGGGACTATTTGCCCTCTCCGGTGCCGTAACCAATCAATTGGCTATTCATATGCTGTTTGAAAAAGTACCTTTTTTATACGGATCAGGGATCATACTGGATCGATTTGAATCGATTCGCGAAGCGCTGAAAACATTGATCATGGAACAGTTTTTTACCCCGGAAAAGATTGAAGCGTTTGTCCAGTCGCAGGAACGGACGATCGATTTGCAGCCGATCATCGAACAGACTGATTTCACACCGGCGTATGATGCCTTGGTGCGCAGTGTTATGGAGTCCCCTTTGGGGGGAATGTTGGGGATGTTTGGGGGGGAAGCGTTGATTGGAAAACTCAAAGAGCCATTTTTAGAGAAAATTAAACACTCCACCGTTGAGATTGCTCAAAGTGATTCTTTTATGAACGCATTGAATACCCATTTGCACCAAGGAAGCGGCCATTTGACCGAAACGATTGAGAGCATTGTCGTAACACGTCTTGCTGAACTGACGCCTGTCATGGTCAAAGAGATGCTGTATGGCCTCATGAAAGAGCATATGGGATGGTTGGTTGTATGGGGCGGCGTCTTTGGCGGAGTAATCGGATTGCTCTCTTCCTCCCTTATTTAAAAGAGTTGGCTAAAAAGACTTGACAATAAGTGACTCAAAGTATTATAATTATCGGAACTTACTGATAAGGAATTAATAATGCAAAATATTTTTGAAAAACTAACGCACCAAATGACCGAGATGATTGAGTCCTCAATCTCTTTGGCACTGCACAACAAAAACAGCGAAGCTGAACCTATCCATGCTTTATGGGCCTTGTTGGCCAATAGCAATTCGCCTCTGAACCAGGCATTGATCAAAATGGGGATCGATAAAACAGCCATTGAATTGGATGTGAGAAGTATTGCGTCCAAATTGCCCAGTGCATCGAGTGTAACCAAAGAGAGCATTCGATTATCCCGAAGTTTCGTCCATGCCCTGGAACGTTCTGCGGCAGAAATGGCAGTTAACGGGGATGCGTTTATAGCGATTGACATGTTTATAATGGGGAATCTTAACCAAACCCCTTTCAAAGAAATTTTAGAGAAATACGTCAATGTATTTGAACTTCGTAAAACATTCGAAGCGATGCGTGCAGGGCAGAAGATTGAGAGCCAAACGGACGACGAGATGCTAGAGAGCCTGTCGAAATACGGCATTGATTTGACCCGCGAAGCGATAGAGGGGAAACTCTCTCCGGTGATCGGACGGGACGAAGAGATTAGCCGTATGATGCAGATTCTGATCCGAAAAACAAAAAATAATCCTATCCTGCTGGGAGAGCCCGGTGTCGGTAAAACGGCTTTGGTCGAAGGTCTGGCACAGCGGATTGTCAACAAAGAAGTACCGTTAAGCCTACAGAACAAACGGGTCGTTGCACTGGATATGAGCGCTTTGATTGCCGGGGCAAAATACCGCGGTGAGTTCGAGGATCGTTTGAAAGCCGTCATCGATGAGGTAAAAAAGAGTGCCAATGTCATTCTTTTTATCGATGAGATTCATACGAT
Organism: Sulfuricurvum sp.; assembly: GCA_036277435.1. Taxonomy (GTDB): domain Bacteria; phylum Campylobacterota; class Campylobacteria; order Campylobacterales; family Sulfurimonadaceae; genus Sulfuricurvum. The sequence continues at coordinate 6,830 of DASUMY010000104.1, read as the reverse complement.
TGTGGGAGCGGGAGCGAGTGAGGGGAGTATGGATGCCGCCAATATCCTCAAACCGGCCCTCGCACGAGGAGAATTGCATACGATCGGAGCCACAACCCTTAAAGAGTATCGCAAATATTTTGAAAAAGATGCAGCGTTACAGCGCCGTTTTCAACCGGTACACGTGGAAGAACCCAGCGTCAATCAATCATTACAGATTTTACGCGGCCTAAAAGAGCGTCTTGAAGCGCATCATAATGTCACTATTACCGATTCGGCACTCGTGGCAGCGGCGAAGTTTTCGGACCGCTATATTAATGACCGTTTTTTACCCGATAAAGCGATCGATTTGATTGATGAAGCGGCGGCAGAACTGAAAATGCAGATTGAATCGGAACCGAATGCCCTTGCGAGCGTTAAGCGCCGTATTACACAGCTGCAGGTTGAAAAAGAGGCACTCAAAATGGAAGAGAGTGTTGCCAATACCAAACGTCTCGAAGAGATTGAGCGCGAATTGGCGGATGTAAGCGAAGAGCGCCGCAGTTTAGAGACACAGTTCGCACATGAAAAAGAGGTTTTTGAAACCGTAGCGAAGATCAAAGCGGAGATTGAAGCCAAACGCCGAGAGGCGGAATCGGCCAAACAAAGTGCTGATTTTAATCGGGCCGCTGAAATTGAGTACGGTCAGATCCCTAAACTCTTTGAAGAAGAAAAACTCCTACAAGAAAAATGGAAAGTGATGCAGGCTGCGGGAACGTTGCTTAAAAACAGTGTTGATGAAGCCTCTATCGCCGGAATCGTCAGCCGCTGGACGAAGATACCGATCAACAAGATGCTTCAAAGTGAAAAAGAGAAAATTTTGCACATTGAAGATGAGTTGAATGCCGAAGTAGTAGGGCAAGAACGAGCAACCCATGCCGTAGCCCGTGCGATTAAGCGCAACAAAGCAGGGCTGTCGGATAAAAGCCGTCCGATCGGATCATTTCTCTTTTTGGGACCTACGGGTGTTGGGAAAACGCAGACGGCGAAAACCTTGGCAAAATTTCTGTTTGACAGCAGTGAGTCGATGATCCGAATTGACATGTCGGAGTATATGGAGAAACATGCGGTTTCGCGTCTTGTAGGAGCACCTCCGGGATATGTCGGATTTGATGAGGGGGGGCAGCTTACTGAAGCGGTGCGCCGAAAACCTTACAGCGTTATATTATTTGATGAGGTCGAAAAAGCTCATCCGGATGTTTTCAATGTTTTACTTCAGGTTCTTGATGATGGCCGTTTAACCGATAATAAAGGGGTAGTGGTTGATTTTACCAACACAATCATTATTTTGACCTCCAACATCGCCAGCGATAAGATTATAGCGCATCACGGTGACAGTGGATTGGAAGGGATGGTTCTCGATGAGCTCAAGCGTCATTTCAAACCGGAATTCTTGAACCGTCTTGATGATGTAGTAGTGTTCAATCCTCTGGGTGAAGCACAAATTCTGAGTATCGTCGATCTTTTCTTTAACGACATTGTGGCAAAAGTAGAAGAACGCGATATTACCCTGACCCTCACCGAGAGCGCGAAACGTCATATCGCAGCGGCAGGGTTTGATCCGGTTTATGGCGCACGACCTCTCAAACGGGCTTTGTATGAGATCGTTGAAGACCGTTTGGCCGATTTGATTTTGGGCGGTGAAGTGCAGGAAGGATCATCGGTAATCTTCGATACGCAGGGTGATGAGATTCACGTTACTGTGGCATAATTAGCCCCATGAAAACGATTCTTTTCTTCTTTTTGTTTTTCTTGCCCCTGTGGGGATGTACGGGTGATTGCATGACCTGTCATCCGGCATTGCTTAAAAATATTGATGCCGATAAACGGCATCAACCGATGACAACGTGCATTAAGTGCCATAGTGCAAACCCTGCAAAAATGGCCGATTGCGGAAGTGATTGTTTTGCCTGCCATCCGGTGGCAAAAATAGAGTCCGTACGGGTGAGTGAACATGCGGTGATTCGAGAATGCCGTGACTGTCATATGAAGATGAAAACGACGCTAGGCTTGGATAGTTTCCCCAAAGGGGAATCTTCGGCTCCTACATTGAGAGATTTTTTACGTCCCTAAGTTTTAGGTGATCAGCATCACCGTTTAAAGAGGATAATGGAACCCATACGGAAAGATCAAACAAGCTTTCATGAAACTTAATAGCACTTTAAGTAAGATTTGACTACCATTGCGTGCTAAAAAATAACAAAGGGAATGGTAATGAAAAGAACATACCAACCACATAATACACCACGTAAACGTACCCATGGTTTCCGTTCACGTATGGCTACAAAAAATGGCCGCCGAGTTATTAACGCTCGTCGTGCTAAAGGTAGAAACAGATTGGCTGTATAAACGGCTTTTCGATGTTGAAGCTCAACTCAGAGTTTCAGCGAGTTTATAAACGCGGGAAAAGTGCTCACAGTACTTCGATAGCGTTATTCTATCTCCCTGTGACAGGTGAGAAAGCAGTTGGATACACTGCCAGTAAAAAAGTAGGTAATGCCGTCGTGCGCAATCATTGCAAAAGACGTCTGCGTGCCCTGTTTGCTGAATTATCCGATCAGCTCGCTGATGGATGGTATGTGTTTGTCGCTAAAGAACCCTTGCATAGCAATGCATTTGAGGTTGTGCGACGTGACTGTAAATATGTTTTAAAACGGACAGGTGCATTGATAGTGAATGGTGAAGGATGATGATAAGAAATCTTTTTCTTAAACTCCTTTGGATCTATCGGCACTCTTTCTCTTTGGTGACACGAGGTTCGTGCCGTCACTATCCTTCCTGCTCTGAATATGCCCTATGGCAGTTTGAATGCAACTCTCTCCCCCGTGCTTTTGGTACTACATTTTTACGTATTTGCCGATGTAATCAACTTTTTCGCGGCGGTATTGATTATCCGATCATTGCTAAACCGATTTTGAAATCAACCGAACTTTCCATAATTACGATAAAATATTGGTTCGTTCCCCATCAACAGAAATATTTTCTGATTAAAAATTTTATGTACAAAGGATCCAAGTGTTAGAAAAATTCTCTCCCAATCAACGTTTATTGCTTGCCGTAGCACTTTCATTTGCTTTTTTTATCGGCTATACCACCATTTTTCCTCCCAAAGCGCCCAATGACAGCGACGCGAATAAAACAACAGAAGTGGCTTTAAAAGAGGCCGTATCCCAACCCTCAACAGCACAACAGAGCAGCGATGCGAATGTAAGCACGTTCAGTAACGTTAAAACAACAACGACGGATACCTTAACGACCATCAATGCCAAAGAATTTACCCTTAAAATTGATACATTGGGACGTATTTCTTCCGTTGTGTTGAAGAATACCAAACATGAGAATAAAAACGGCAAGCTTGCAGAGTTGATCTCTTCTACGGGTCCGAAACCGCTTTATGTTCGTTTTGCCGATGAAAATTTGGATGCAATTGCCCAAAAAACACCCTATTCGTGCAATGTGAATGATATTGTTTTAGGTGAAAACGGCAAGGCCGATGTTCTGTTGACCCAAACACTTCCGGGCTTAACGGTGACGAAAAAAGTGACGTTGTATGCAGATGGCCACTACGATGTAGCTATGAGCCTTTCACAGGATAAACGTTATTACTTGTATGTCGGACAGCATCCGCATATCAATGATGACATGATGACCGTTATTGGTAGCATGGTGTATGCCGGTGACAATCTGACAACGATTTTTGAAGACGGGGATGTTGAAGGAAGAGAAAGCTTCAGCGACGTCCACCTTGTATCGTCATTTGATCAGTATTACGCAACGATTTTCTATGGTTTTGACAAATCAACGCCGGTAATCGTTGAACGCGATATGAATGATAATCCCGTTGCTTATTTGGAAGGAAGCCAGCAGTTTACCCTTAAAGGATACGTAGGGCCAAAAGAGTATAAAACCCTTGAATCTATTGATCCGGTATTGGTGAACGCCATTGAATTTGGATTCTTTACCTTTGTAGCGGCTCCAATTTTCAAAGTGCTTATGTGGCTTCACGGTATTTTCGGCAACTGGGGATGGGCGATTATCGCTTTGACGGCACTGATCCGTATTTTCCTCTACCCGTTGACGCAAAAAGGGATGGTTTCGATGCAGCGCATCAAAGAGATCGCCCCTAAGATCAAAGAGGTTCAAGAAAAGTACAAAGGGGATCCGCAGCGTATGAACGCAGCGGTCATGGAGATGTACAAAAAGCACGGTGCGAATCCATTGGGCGGATGTTTGCCGTTGTTGTTGCAAATTCCGGTCTTTTTCGCGATTTACCGTGTTCTTCTCAATGCTGTTGAACTTCAGGGAGCTGAGTGGATCTTATGGGTAACCGATTTGTCACGCATGGATCCGTATTATATTTTGCCGATTTTGATGGGTGCAACGATGTATTATCAGCAAAAAATCACTCCGAGCAATTTCACGGATCCGTTGCAAGAGAAAATTTTTAAATTTTTACCCATCATTTTCACGTTCTTTTTCTTCACATTCCCTGCGGGATTGGTGTTGTACTGGTTCATTAACAATATTTTCTCGATTGCACAGCAGTATTTAGTTAACAAACAGTTCGAAGCAGCACGCGTAGCTCGTCATGAAGCTCATCTTGTGGAAAAGCACCATGAAAAAGATTGAAGCTCCTACGTTAGAGCTTGCTTATGCTCAAGCGGCATCCGAATTCGGATGTTCGGTTACGGCACTTCAAGTGGAAATTATTCAGTTCCCTTCCAAGGGAATATTGGGTCTTTTTAAAAAAACAGCAATCATCGTCGCTAATTTGCCGGCGAATACCCCCTCACTGCAATCCCAAGTTCAAACGCCGCTAGTTCCTGATGTTATGGAAGAAGCGGTGACGAAAGAAGAGGAGCATTTGGGTGCAATGCATCACGATGTTCTTATCTCCGAATCCTTTGTCACCCCTCAAGAAGAGGAGTTGGAAGATGAAGATGACTATTATGGCTCTTATGATAATTTAGAGGATGATTACGAAGAGCTTTCGGTTGAAGAGTGTGCCATTGACGTAAAAGCGAAAATCAATGAACTCTTTAAATCGATTTGTTTTGATCTGAATGAAATCGAAGTGAGCGTGTACGATGAGAATACGTTGCTCGTTGAGCTTACGGGGCTTGATTCGGCACTGATGATCGGGAAAGAGGGATATCGCTATAAGGCGCTCTCGTATATGTTATTTAACTGGATCAATGCAACGTATGGATTGCAGCTGCGTCTTGAAATTGCGGAGTTTTTGAAAAACCAGGAAGAATCGATCGCCCGTTATTTGGTTGGGGTGTGTGAGAATATTGAACGCGAGGGGAGAGGTCAGACGAAAACACTCGATGGCGTTTTGGTTCAAATTGCCCTCAAACAGCTTCGTGACCGTTACCCTGATCGATACGTTGCGATTCGTTCAACTCGTGATGGCGGTAAATTTATCGTTATCAACAGTTACCACGAGTATTAATTTCCCATGCATCAAACCATAGCCGCCATTGCTACGGCGCATGGCGTCGGTTCTATTGCCATTGTCCGTCTAAGCGGAAATGAGTCTCTTGCTATTGCCCTCAAACTCTCTCAAAGAGATGACTTACAGCCCCGTTATGCCACGTTGACCACTTTGTATCATGCGGATGGAGCGCTGATCGATGAAGCGATCGTGATCTATTTTAAAGGGCCACACAGTTTTACAGGGGAAGATGTCGTGGAGTTTCAATGCCACGGGGGGATGATTGTCGCCGAATCGGTTCTGCGTGCTTGTGTGAGTGCTGGAGCGCGATTGGCGCAACCGGGTGAATTCAGCAAACGGGCATTTTTGAATGGACGCCTTGATTTGACCCAAGCCGAAGCGATCGCCTCCTTGATTGAAGCAAAAAGTGACGATGCTGCCCGGATATTAGCCCGTCAAATGAAAGGGGAACTGCGCGGATATATTGAAACCATTCGTGATGCACTCTTGGAAATTTTGGCCTATTCCGAAGTTGTCATTGACTATGCGGAAGAAGATTTGCCTCAAGATGTGGTTAATCAGATCGGGTATAAGCTGGCCGTTATCAAAGCGGAACTCTCCAAAACACTGGAGTCATCACGTCGCCGAAGCGGTTTGATGCAAGGGTATCGTGTCGCAATTATCGGTAAACCCAATGTGGGAAAAAGTTCATTGCTTAACGCCCTTTTAGATTACGAACGGGCCATTGTCAGTGATATTGCCGGTACGACACGTGATACGATAGAAGAGCAGGTTCGGCTGGGGACCCATCTGATCCGTCTGGTCGATACGGCCGGGATCCGTAATGCGTCCGATGAAATCGAAAAAATCGGGATTGAGCGCTCGATAGCGGCGATTGAAAATGCGGATGTCGTCGTTGCACTTTTTGATACCAGCCGTGAAAGTGATGAAGAAGATCGCGCCATTATTGAGCTGGTTGACCGTTTTAAGAGTGAAAAACCTTTTATCTGTGTGCTGAATAAAGTCGATTTGCCTCAAAAATTCGATGCGACACTTATTCATACGTATTCGCCGATTGAACTTTGCTGCAAGGTAGATACGCAAGTATTGATCAATGCATTGACCCATTTAATGGACCATGACAATGACTCCGAATCGATGATGCTGATTTCACAGCGTCAAATCAATGCGACCGAAGAAGCGGTGCGTGCCATCGAAGATGCCGACGAACCGTTGCAAAGCGGCGAATTGGAGTTCTTCTCATTCCATATCAATCAGGCGATCCGCTCTATTGCTTCTCTTACTCGTCCGTATGAATTGGATGAAATGTTTGACAAGATGTTCGGACAATTCTGTTTGGGGAAATAATGGGGGC
>DASUMY010000103.1:0-2752 GCA_036277435.1 Sulfuricurvum sp. | reverse complement strand
ACGGCAGTTGTCAGGGCTTATTTCATCGGCTAAGATGATTTTTCCGTTTTGGTCGCGGCCGAATTCGAGTTTGAAATCAACCAAATTAAGCCCTTTTTCGTGGAAGTATGGACGTAAAATATCGTTGACTTGACGAGCCATGGCACGCAGTTGATCCAACTCCGCTTCATTTTTAACGAGTTCAAGAATCAAACAGTGCTGATCATTGAGCTTCGGATCACCCAGTTCATCGTTTTTGTAGTCAAATTCAACCAAGGTAAACGGAAGGACTTTTCCATCAGGAATGCCGAGGTTTTTACTGAGACTTCCTGTCGCTATGTTGCGTACAATCACTTCGATCATGATAATGTCGACTTTTTTGCACAGCATGTGTGTGTCATCCAGCATCTCAACAAAATGGGATTCAACCCCTTTTTGGGCCAACATCTTAAACAACTCTGTCGAGATTTTGTTATTCAGGGCACCTTTGCCGGCTTCGCTGTCTTTTTTGGCACCGTTAAACGCCGTTAAATCATCTTTAAACTCCGCAATGACAAGATTGGCATCATCGGTATTAAAAAGACGTTTTGCTTTCCCTTCGTAAATCAGTTCCCGTTTTTCCATTATTCTTTTCCTTTTACTATGATAAGCGCTTTTAGAATTCCGACACTCTCTTTGAGTTGAGTGTCTTTGTTGAGCTGTTCTTTGGTGATGGTCGTTTTATTGGTCGCATTGACTTCGGTGACATCTACCATGCCGTCCATTTTCTCTAATTCACCCTCTAGGTGCTTTTTGAGATCGGCTTCTTTGATATTGAAGTTGTTTTCATGCTTTTTGATTTCGCCTGCTTCCACTTCAACGTCGGGAACGACACCAACGGCTTGGATGGTACGTCCGCTTGGGAGATAATAACGGGCAATGGTGAGTTTCACCGCTTCGGTTTCCGTAATCGGCATAACAACCTGAACAGACCCTTTTCCGAAAGTTTTGGCGCCGACAATGACCCCTCGTTTTAGGTCTTGAATCGCGCCGCTGACGATTTCGGAAGCACTGGCACTCCCCTCGTTGACCAACACTACAAGCGGAAGACGAGTGGTGTTGTTGCTTTTCGTAGCGCTGTAGCTTACGTCATCGCTTTTGTTGCGCCCTTTTTGAGAGACGATCACCCCTTCGTCGACAAATAAATCGGTGAGTTCAACGGCTTGATCGAGCAGCCCTCCCGGATTGTTGCGAAGATCGAGAATAATCCCTTTGCTTTTTGCCGCATGTTTTTTCAGGACGGCTTTGACGTCGGTAGCGACTTTTTTGTCAAAACTGGTGACCCGGATGTAGAGGATATTGTCATCGATCGTACGGGCATATACCGATTCGACGGTAATAATATCCCGAATGATATGGAATTTGAGCGGCTCACCGGCTCCTTTGCGGACAATAGTCAAATCAATCGGAGTTTTAGGGGTTCCCCGCATCAACCCGACGGCATCATCGATGTTCATATTGAGAGTGGCTTTATCGTTGATTTTGAGGATGATATCACCGGCTTTGATCCCTGCTTTGTCCGCAGGTGTCCCTTCGATCGGAGCAATAACCGTCAGCGTATTGTCACGCATCCCTACGGTAATGCCTAATCCGCCGAATTCTCCCTCCGTCTGGTTTTTGAGAGAGTCAAAACTTTTTTTATCCAAAAAGCTGGAGTGGGCATCAAGATTGGATAATAACCCCTGCAGCGATTTATCGATGAGCTGATCAATGCCCAAGCCGTCTACGTTATATTGTTCAACAATACTGAGGACTTTGGTGAATTTAGCCAATGACTGAAGTCGTGAAGCTTCTACAGAAGCTTCAGTAGGTTGAGCCACGGTATTGCTTTTCGCGATAAGCGAAGTAGAAAGGGCAAAGCTGATGGTTACTGCACTGATAAAACCAACAACCATCATTTTTTTATTTTTCATTATTTACCGACCTTTTTGGCCTACTTAGTTAGATGAAGAATTATAGTTAAAACTCTATTAATAATCAATAATGGTTTAGCGTTCACCGCAGCACTGAAATTGCTTTGGCTTTAGACGTCCCTTGGACTATTTACGTTTGCCTCGTTGAGGCAGATTGTATTAGATAACCTCTATCACCACATCACCGATTTTAATCACGTCGCCCTTGATAATTTTTGCCCGTTTTCGGGTTTCAACGGTTCCGTTACGGATGACTTGCGCGTTTTCAATAAGCATTTTGGCTTGACCGCCGGTATCTACAAGATCCAGAAGTTTGATGAGTTTATGGAGTTCGATAAACTCACTGGTTAAAGTATAGGTCATTGTACAAATTCCTGAATTAGGGTAATTTTAGAAAGAAATAAGTGGAGAATGCTTGCTTCGAAAGAGGCAAAGTAGAGTACCCACGAAACATCGTGAGGCCAAGGGAAGTATTCCCTTGGCAATCAAACGGTATAGCTTACCAGCGTGGTTCCCGTGGAGGGCGCGGAGCACGTGGGCGTGCTTCATTTACACGTAGTGTACGTCCGCCGAAATCATTACCTTCTAATGCAGCGATAGCTTTGTTAGCTTCTTCTTGATTTGTCATTTCAACAAACCCGAAACCACGAAAACGTCCTGTTTCTTTATCGTTAACGAATTTAACTGAACTAACTTCACCGTATTGTCCGAAAAGGTCTTTAAGATCATTTTCGTCTTTGCCGTAGGGAATATTCCCAACATAAATTTGTGTCACATTGTGCTCCGTGAAAAAATCGAACTATAACCAGCATAATCCTTGG
>DASUMY010000102.1:0-2573 GCA_036277435.1 Sulfuricurvum sp. | reverse complement strand
ACGGCCTATGATTACATGCTCTCGTTGGAAAAAGCTCAATTCGCAGCCGACACCTATGGAGTAGCGCTGAGCGGCGATATCCCCGCAGCAGGGGCCAAAATCGGTTATCGTGCCGAATATGCCAAACAAACCGATTCAACCTTTGATACGACGGTAACGAATATCGAGGGGAAAAACGATGCCTATTATTACAACCTCGAAGCCACGGCAAGCATGATGGGCTTTAGCCTGGGTGCGGGATATGAATTCTTGAGCGGAACAACCGATGAGGGGATGGGAAACGATGGAAAAACCAAATTTCAAACACCGCTTGCCACCTTGCATAAATTCAACGGTACTGCCGACAAGTTTCTTGCTACTCCGACAGGGGGGCTCGTCGATACTTATGTAAATCTCGGATACGGTGCTGCTGGAGTGGGCAATGCGATGATCACCTATCACGATTTCCAGACCGATGTGGCCATGGACGGAAAAAGCGATCTGGGAAGCGAACTCGATGTGCAATACGCCAATGCCATCCCCGGGGTAAAAGGAGTTAGCGGACTGATCAAAGCAGCCTATTATGAGGGTGGAAATGTGACAGGATACACGAAAGATGTGGCCAAGTTGTGGGTACAGCTGGGATATAAATTCTAAAGCTTGAAAAACTCCCGGCATATCTGAATGATTTTCTCTTGTCGGGGTTTTCCGACCGGTTCGCTGTGGCGGATCGCATCGACGTGATCGATGAGCGCCCCTATCTGTGAGGGGATCAAACGGGTGAGATACTGACGCAATGCCGAACTCACAGCCGGCGCACGTCCAGCCGTATTAATCCCCACACACAAATCCCCCTCCACAATCAATGCCGGAAAAATAAAACTGCATAATGCGGGCGAATCAACACAGTTCACCGGGATTTTTGCCTCCATGCACGTATCATAGATCTTCTCTTGCTCGGCAATATCATCCAGTGCGCCGATCACCAAAAAGCGTCCTTGAAGATCGGAAGATTCATAGCGTCGTTCCACCAAAGAGAGGGAGTGTTTCTGGCATAGAAGACGAATTTCAGGATGCATCACAGGGGCGATGACGGTTATCAACGGAGAAAATTTGACCAACTGTTCAATCTTGCGCAATGCTACCTCCCCTGCTCCGATCACCAAACAATCTTTCTCTTTTAAATTGACGAACATCGGAAACAATGCCATATTTTTCTCCATACAATAAATTGATTAAAAAATAATCATAAATTTGCTTTTCTACACACTATTTTACACTATTATTTTTAAAGATAAAAAAGTCTTGATTTTGCTTCCCGTAATGCAAACACGAAAGCCAAAATGGCAAACCAAGCCAAAAGGATAGATTCTTTTGGGATAAACATATAAATAAGGAATGTATCATGAACGGAAAATTATATCTCATCGGCTGCGGACCCGGCGATTCTGATCTATTGACCATCAAAGCACTTAAAACGATTGAAAAACTCGACATTGCCCTCATTGACCATCTCTTAACCGATGAGATCATTGCCCTCATACCGACACAGACCAAAGTGATATTCGTCGGCAAAGAGAAAGGAAAGCACAGTTTTCCTCAAGATCAAATCAACGCGATGATTACCGAATATGCCCAGCAAGGATATATCGTCGGACGACTCAAATGCGGAGACCCCTATATTTTCGGACGGGGGACAGAAGAGGCAATCTACGCATCGGCCAATGGGATCGAAACGGAAGTCATCCCCGGACTCTCATCGGCACTCTCCGGTCCTCTTGCCGCCGGAATCGCCCCAACCGCTCGCGGTGTCAGTACGGGGGTATCGGTGGTATCGGCGCATCTCTCAGGCGATCGCGTCAACCTCTCATGGATTCCGATGCTAAACGTCGACGATCACACTACCGTCGTCCTCATGGGTCTTAGCCGTACGCGCCAAATCGTCAAAGAAGCTCTGGAACTGGGAATAGATTCGACATTGCCCGTGGCCATCATCTCAAACGCAACGACCGCGATTCAAAGCCAAATCATCACAACCCTGGCAGAACTTGTCCCCGCAGCAAAAGCGGCACCAAAGCCTGCAATTTTGGTTTTTGGCAAAGTGGTCAATTTAGCTCAGGTACTCCCCGCATACCGCTATGAATCCAAGGAGGGTTGTTATGACATCGCTTGCGCAGGCTAATGCCGAACGAAGTGTCAAGCGGCACAAAACAGAGCTTATCAAAGAGACGTTTGATGTGCATGAAGCGTGGGAACGGCTGATCGGCTACTCCCAAAACGGCTATGCGTCGATTAGTGAGGAAGATAAAGATTTTGTCCTCAAAAGTTTCGGCATTTTTGACCGTCCCGCGACCCCTGAGCGATTTATGATCCGAGTACGGATCGCTGGAGGGGCTTTGAGCGTAGAACAGGCAATGGTGGTGGCGTACGTAGCAACGACATTTGGTCAAAACTATATCGATCTTACGACCCGCCAGCAGATCGAATTGCGCTATTTGCGTATCGAAGAGATCCCCGAAGCTCTCAAACTTTTAGAGGGTGTCGGACTCACGAGCTACCAGACGGGTGTCGATAATTTTCGCAATATCCTTATC
>DASUMY010000101.1:0-6595 GCA_036277435.1 Sulfuricurvum sp. | reverse complement strand
GTAATTATGGTAAGCGCATTCTAAACTCTCATTGGATATAATCGCGAAATTAATAAATCTTGAAAAGAGTATATAAGAATATGGTACAAGTTACAAAGTTAACAATGCGTTTTGGAAGTCGAGTTTTGTTTGAGGGGATTAATCTCAAATTGGATCGAAACAAACGTTACGGTCTAATCGGTGCGAACGGTGCAGGTAAAACCACTTTTTTAAAAATCCTGAGCGGTGAGATCAAAGACTATGAAGGGGATGTTTCCATTGAACCGGGTCTGAAGGTCGGTATTTTGGGACAAAATCAGTTCGCATTTGAGGACTTCACGATTGCCGATGCCGTATTGTACGGGAACAAACGGCTTTATGATGCTATCAAAGAAAAAGAACATTTGTATGCGACGGGCGATTTCGAAGACGACAAAGTAAACGAGCGTCTGGGTGAGTTGGAGACCATTTGTGTCGAAGAAGATCCGACCTATGAGTACGATGTGCAAATTGCCAAAATTTTGGAAAATGTGGGCATCGCGGCAGAACATCACCAAGAGCTGATGTCAAGTCTCCCCTCTTCGGAAAAATTTAAAGTTCTATTGGCTCAAGTGCTGTATCCTAAACCGGATGTATTGTTCCTGGATGAGCCTACGAATAACTTGGATATTGAAACGATCGGATGGCTGGAGCGTGAGCTTCAGCGCCACGAGGGGACGCTGGTCATCATCTCACATGACCGTCACTTCATCAATGCCGTTGTGACGAACATTCTCGATGTCGATTTCCAAAAAATCCGTGAATTTACGGGAACGTATGATGATTGGTATCTTGCATCGACCGTTATGGCGAATCAAGCACAGCTGGACCGCGATAAAAAAGTAAAAGAGAAAGAACAGCTCGAAGCGTTTGTTCGCCGTTTCTCCGCGAATGCATCGAAAGCGAAACAAGCGACATCACGTCAAAAACAGCTCGAAAAATTGACGATTGAAGATATTAAACCCTCATCTCGCCGTGATCCGAGCATCGTGTTTAAAGCAAAACGGCAAATGGGGGATGAAGCGTTGGAAATTACCAATGTTTCCCATAGTTACGGGGATTTGAATGTTTTGCATGACATCAATCTGAAAATTGCCCCGGGCGAAAAAATCGCCGTTATCGGTGCCAACGGTGCGGGTAAATCAACGTTGTGTAAAATCATGATGGAAGAGATCAAGCCCACAGAGGGAAGTGTCAAATGGGGAGCGACCATCGAACCCTCGTATTTCCCTCAAGACACAACCGATCGTATTAAAGGGAGCGGGACACTGTATGATTGGCTTCGTGCGTTCGATCCTAAGCGTGAAATTTCTGAAATTCGCAACTGTTTGGGGCGTATGCTTTTTAACGGCGAACAGCAGGAGAAAAGTGTTGAGAAAATTTCAGGGGGTGAAAAACACCGTATGATGCTTTCTAAAATGATGCTGGAGGGGGGAAATTTCCTCGTACTGGATGAGCCTACCAATCACCTTGATCTCGAAGCGATCGTGGCGTTGGGCGAAGCGTTGTATGAATTCGAAGGGAACGTGGTGTGTGTGAGCCATGACCGTGAATTGCTGGATGCGTTTGCCGGACGTGTTATTGAGCTTCATCTGGACGGAACGTACACCGATTTCAAAGGGACATATGAAGAGTTTGCTGAGGCAAAGGTCAATGGAAGCTTATAAAAATTATGTCGGGTTCGGTATCGCCGGCAACTTTGCTCTGCATCTGGAACAAGCCGGAGAGATCGAAGATTTTAAATCGGTCATAACGGATGATCCCAACGGCCCAAAAGGGATGTTTCCTTTTTACATTCCGGGGCGTGAGGGGTATTTAGGGATCTATCCCTTAAGCAGCGATACGATTATCCTCCCAAAAGAAGCATGTAACGTTCAAATTGAGCCCGAAGTAGCGCTCATTTGCGATTTGACCTATGATGAGCAGGGGTCTGTGACCACTATTGCTCCCAAATTTTTCGGTGCCTACAATGACTGTTCGCTTCGCAAAGAGGGGGTGCCGAAAATCAGTTTGAAAAAAAACTGGGGCCCAGCCTCCAAGGGGATTGCTTCGAAGCTCATTGCTATTGATAAATTTGAAGAGGGGGGTGTTATGGAGACCTACCGTATCGCCTCCTTTTTACGACGAAACGGCATGACGATGCGCTATGGCGAAGATGTTGAGCTAAAAGGGTACAGTTATTTTTATGAGAAGCTGCTTGGGTGGATGACCCATCAGATCAATACCCAAGGGGATATCGGACCATTGGAGCCGATCGGAAGCTATCTCAAAGAGGCCGGATATCTAAAGCAGGCGATTATCAGTATCGGAGCGACGCGCTATACCCATTTTGGTGAAACGCACTTTTTGCAAGAGGGTGATGAGATTGTCGTCGTGGTGTATGACAATGCGCTGTATTGCATGAACCCTATCTTGATGATGGTCAATCGAGGAGAATTGGATGTTCCGGGGGTGAGTGCCCTGACGCAAAAGGTTGTTCGTGGTTAAACCGGGGATTTATCGCCACTACAAGGGGAATGAGTACGAGGTGATGGATATCGCAACGCACTCTGAAACCGAAGAAAAAATGGTGGTATACCGCGCTTTGTACGGTGAGTTCGGAGTATGGGTTCGACCGCTGGCCATGTTTGATGAAGTGATGAGTGATGGACGAAAACGTTTTGCATTCATAAGGGAACAAGATGTCTAAGGGGACGAAACTCTCGCTGGATATTGGCAGTGCATGGGATGAGGGGTGGAGCATGGAAGTCGATACTCCGCAAAAAATCCAGGAAATACTCGAACCTTCAAGGCATGCGTTGGTGCTGCAAAAAGAAAAACGCCGCGGAAAAATGGTCACGCTTGCAGGGCCGTTTTGCCTTAGTGATGAGGATGCGCAAAAAACTCTGACAACACTCAAAAAAAGACTCGCTTGCGGCGGTGCGTACAAAGAGAGTTGGATGGAGTTTCAGGGGGATATCGGTCTCAAACTGCGCGATGTTCTTGAGTCGTTAGGATTTCGATTCAAAAAGCCGAAATAACTAGAGTGTCGTGGTAAAAACGACCTGATTTCGCCCTCTCTCTTTTGCCGCGTAGAGATTGATATCGGCTGTGTGCAGCAGATCTTCATCTCCAATATTCATCGTGGGGGTGATGCAGATGGCTCCCAGCGAGATCGTCACGATCCCCGTATTCTTATTCCCTTTATGCTCCATATTGAGCGATTCGACATTAAAACGGAGCCGCTCCGCCATTTGACGGCTATTAGCGCAATCGGTATCGGTCAGGATAACGCCGAATTCTTCTCCCCCTAAACGAAACGCAAAATCCCCCGGTCTCAAAAGAGATGATTTCAAGATGCGGGCTACGTTTTGCAGTGCGATATCCCCCTGAAGATGGCCGTAGGTATCATTGTATTGTTTGAAATAGTCGATATCCACCATGATAAAGGTCAGCGGTTTTGACGATCGCTGCGCACGCTTTATTTCGCGGTCATAGACCAGATTGAAATAGCGCCGGTTGAAAATGCCGGTGAGGGTGTCGGTATACGATGCCTGTTCCAGTTTGATATTTAAATGCTGCAAGGCATTCGATGTTTCCACCAATTGCAGCTGCTGGAATTCAATTTGCATGAATATGCGCCATGCAAACAGCATAACCCCCAACAGGATAACGGCAAGAATGACCCCCAGCTGCATAAGCGAGTTTTCAAAATGGGCCAGCGTGACCGAACGTTCATATTTGGCGGCGGCTATTTCATACGAGATGAGCTGGGCAATCGTATGGTGGATAGAGGTGATGTTGTCGGATAAGGTGATGACCGAGATAGAAGAGGGACTGGTATGCTGTGTACCCAAGGCTCGTATCTCTTCAAAATAGCGCTGCATAATGGCAATCTGCTCTTCGGTATAGGAGATATAGGGGACCTCTTCGGGACGTTTGTGATGAGAAATATAGCTTCCCCACATTTGATTGATATGATCCAATCCCAATGTCAGATTTTGAGCGAGTTCTTCATCGCTGATGACTTTCGCTTTCCACCGATAAACACTCGATTCAAGTTCATGATGATAGGCTGTGTTGATCGAGCTGAGCTCAGTGAGGGGGACGAGGGAACCGAAATAGAGGGTATCCACATTCTTTTTCATCGTTATGAGATTAAAATAGCCTAAAAATCCAACCACGAGAAGTCCGATGGCTACGCTGAGAAGCAAATAAAGCAGTTTGGTTTTTAGCTTCAGGGATTCCATCAAATAGGGTTCGCCTTTTAGGACATAGATTCCTTAACTAAGCAACTCCTATACCAAAAATGACTAAAATGGGCTATTCTATTTTAGGGGAACATTATGTCCAAACGGATCATCAAAGGCGAACGCATTAAAGCAATCATCCATAATATTGCCGAAGATTTTCGCTTTTCCCATGAGACGGGCGATTATGCTTTATTGTTTTATAAAGCGGACACGGAAGGGGTCATTCGAGGAAATGAAATCGATGAAATGACGGAGTATTTGACAACGGGGTTAAAAGAGCTGCAAGACAATATGCAATGGCGTCGGGAGTTTTTAAGTGAAAACCCGGAAATTGATGAGATGCGGATGTTGGAGAATATGAGTGTGATTGAAAAAGAGTATATCGAGCTTCTCGAATTTTTACGTTAGAAGGTAGTACAACCCTGTGCCGATCGCAAGGGCGATCACGGCGATCAGTAGAAAGGTTGCAATGATACGAGTGATAAGAAACCAGAGAAACTTTCCCATCCTTCAGGGCTAACGGTTCGCTTTATAGGGGACTAGCGGTATTTTCTTCGCTATGGCGTACTGAATCCCCCCTTGCAAATCGATAACGTTGTATCCCATCTTTTGACCCAGATGGGTCCCCAAAATTTGAGAACGGCTGCCGCTGTTGCAAATAAGGGCAAAGCGCTCCCCTTTTTTGATGCTTTTATGGAGTTCTCCCAAAAACGCTTCCAAATTGTAGTTTCCGCGCTCATCAAAAAACATAATCGGAATTGAACCCTTGACCAGTCCGGTTGTCTGCCACTCAGCTGGGGTGCGAATATCGATGATTTTTATTTTGGTATCGAGCAGTTTTTGATCGATGTTTTGTGCTTTGTAATCGGCCATTGCCGTATTCGCTAAGAGCAAAAGAGAAAAGAGCCATTTGATCATGAAAAACCTTTTGTGAATATTATAGATATAATTATAACTCTTAATCATTAACCGAGGTTTTATGAACGACTCTAAACTTGAAAACTCAAAACGGCTTCGCTATATTCGGCTTCTTGGCCGTTTTATCAATGGGATTCTGTCGTATTTGGCCAAAAGCGATAATCCGACCAAAGAACAGTTTGACCAAAAAGTCGATATGAATTTCCGATTTTTGGAAAAAAACGAAGCGGTAAAACTCTACAAAGACGAGTACACCGAACTCGAAGCGCTGGGGCAGAAGATTCTCGATTTTCGCTCAAGCGATGAGGAGATCGAAACGATTAAAGAAGAACTTTTTTATGCCCAAAATCAGCTCGAGAAAAGGGTCAATAACCGCCGCTATAAAAAAGACAAACATTCCGGACATGCACAACGCGATGGCTGGTAAAATCCCTTCTATGCGCCATCAGTGCTTTTGTCATGGAATCTGGATTAAGTGTTTATAAACCTCGCTGAGACGAACGAAACTGAACCCTTGCGCTTTGAGTTTTGCGATGCCGTGTATAAACCCTTTTCCCGTTCCCCCCTCAGGATGATTCATATGGGCGATGATGATATCCCCCGGTTTGGCCGTTTCGAGTTGATGCTCAACGACATCGGAGGGGAAGGTCGCTCCCGCATCCGCCAGAACCGAAAATCCCCCTATCTCCATCCCCCGTTTGCGTGCAATGGCAACGGCGTGCTCATCGTAATAGGCTGTCCCTGAACGGAAAAATCGGGGACGTTTTCCGGTGAGATGTTCAATCTTGTGATTGTTCCCCTCAATCTCCTGGATCACCTCTTCTTCGGAGGCGGTTCCCTGAATGCCGTAGATGCTTTTTCCCTCCACCGATAAAGGGCGATGTGCCGTTCCATGGTTCGCGATTTCAAAGAGGGGATTGGATGCGAGCTTCATAAAAATCTCAGGATTGGTGTCGATCCACCGTGCATTGACAAAGAGGGTTGCGGGGATACGGTTCTGTATCAAAAAATCGATGAGGGCTTCATCGTATTGGCTGCTTTTTGCACTGCCTCCGCACGCATCGAAGGTGAGGGCGATCTCTTTTTTATCGGTGTAAAATTTTGTCGTGACACCGCTTACATTTTCGCCCCATTGTTTTGGGGGTGTTTGCGCGAGTGCAATCAACGACAATACAGAGGTGAGAAGGATAACCGCTTGATATCTCATGAACTAGACTTTTTTACTAAGGGCTTCAATATGGCCGCTGTTCCCTAAGACGACAAGGATGTCCCCCGTTTCCAGAATGTCGTCTTTTTCAAATGACGTATGCCATTCCCCCTGATGTTTGTAGGCGATCGGTTTGACTTCGTAGTCGGTTTCGAACGTTGGAGAGAGAATGGACGTTCCTACCCAAAAACGAGGTACCGTCATTTTGGCGATTTTCATC
>DASUMY010000100.1:0-5117 GCA_036277435.1 Sulfuricurvum sp. | reverse complement strand
TTCCTTGTGGTTTTAAAACACGAAAAATCTCTGCAAATACTGTTGGCTTGGAAGAGGCGAGATTGATGGCACCGTTTGAGATGACGATATCAACGCTTTCATTTTCAATGGGGAGATGCTCAAGATTACCTTCAACGACTTCGACCGTCTCAAACCCTGCTTCTTGCGCGTGACGCTGTGCCGTATGCACCATCATCGGTGTGAGATCGACTCCGATAACTTTCCCCGTTTTTCCGACGTGCAGTGCCGCGACACATACATCGACACCTGCTCCGCATCCCAGGTCCAATACCGTTGATCCTTCCGGAAAATCACCAAGTGAAAAAGGATTGCCGACAGCGGCACAATAATCCCAAAGATGGGAGGGGAGGGCTTCAAACCATTCATCACTGTAACCGTGAGCTTTGGCGTTATCCAACCCTTTGTCCCACCCGAAATCTTTATCAGGATTACGTGCCAATTCGGTGTAGAGAGCAATAACGCCTTGTGTCGCACATTCTGATGAAGCCATTGAAAATACCCTTCTGTAAGCGATTTAGCTATTTTGCTAAATGATTTCTACAATGGTATAATATTGCTACTTAGTTTGGAATCAATATTATTCGTTTAACACGTTAGTAATTTCGCTAAATACACAAATGGAGTCACGATGAAAAAAATTGCTGCAATTATTATACTAATGGCTTTGGGGCTGAATGCTGCACAGATCAACTGGGTCTACACGTATAAAGAAGCCTCAACGAAAGCAATCGCAGAAAACAAGCCGATGGTTGTCTATATGCACCGTCCGGGATGTGAATCGTGCGATTTTTTGGAAGCAAAGGTATTCAAAGATGAAGCACTGGCTGCCTATGTGAATGAACACTATGTACCGGCATTGCTAAACGTCAGCAAATCAGATGCACCGAACCATCTTGTGGTAAAAGCAAGTCCTGTATTTCATTTTGTGAACGGCAAAGGGGAATTCATCGAAGAGACCCTTTACGGTGGTAAAAATGCCAAATCTTTCCTCAAAATTCTTCA
This sequence comes from Sulfuricurvum sp., assembly GCA_036277435.1. GTDB lineage: Bacteria > Campylobacterota > Campylobacteria > Campylobacterales > Sulfurimonadaceae > Sulfuricurvum. The sequence goes on along the minus strand of DASUMY010000100.1, from coordinate 4,094 downwards.
AGACGTTGAAATAAAGTTTAGTCAAAAAAAATAATTGCATTGCTCATTTGGGCAATGGTTATCGATTTTCAGGGTGTAAAATCAATATTGGTTAACATAATATATATTCTATTGAAAATAGTGTTGACTCTAAAAACCAGCTACCTTCTTTGATACCATAAATTTCAGGGAAAGTTTATTCCCTCATTGATACACTAAAAAGATGAAACGATATTTTGTACTCATGATCATTGTAGGGTCTATACTGTACGCTGAAAGTTCCCCCACTCAATATGACCGGTATTTTGAAGATGCCGGAAATCATTATAATATACCCCCTCTTTTGCTAAAAAAAATTGCGACGATAGAGAGTGGGATTAATCCGCGTGCGATTAATCGAAATGAGAACGGTACTCTGGATTACGGGATTATGCAAATCAATTCAATGCATTTGAAACGTCTTTCGCAATGGGGAATAAACGAGCAAAATATCATGGAGCCCAAAATCAATATCTTTGTTGGAGGATGGCTCCTTCAAGAACACATCCAAAAACACGGATTTAATTTCCAAGCGATCGGAAACTATCACTCCAAAACACACGTTTATAAAGAGCGGTGGCTTCGCCGACTCGTGGCATCGTTTAAGTAGGGGTGTTTTTAACGTGCCGTTTCTACCATAATTTCTACATCCTTGCACAGTAATGCCGCAAAACGCCCCTCTTTCGATTCATACACACGAAAGGTCGTACATTCGCTCGCAACTGTGTCCATGTGAACGGCATAAAATTTAGCGGGGTCCAGCGGCAACTCGATAGGTTCAGCCGATTCGAGTCGAATCAGTGCATCCTTATCCCGCATGACGAGCCATGCAACGTTGGGACGGGCAATTTTGTGGAGTGTGTGAGTGGTTGATTCGATATGGATGATGGTGTGATCGACATCTACCTCGACAATTTTCAGGGTATCGGCCTGCGCCAGATCACGGTACAAAAGTGAGCGAATTCGCTCATGCTGTGCAAATCGTTCCCCTTTATCGGCATAAAAAAGGCGCATAAGATGTACTTGATCAATTCCGCCGTACAAAAAAACGGCGATAAGGCTAAACAATCCAACACTCACCAGTAATTCAACCAATGTAAATCCGCGCCGCATTACCATCCCTCTGAACTCAATCCGTATAAGGATGTTTTAGCACCGTTGATTTCGACTACCGTTTCTTCTATCGCATTCGACAAAATCGAAACGAGTGCTTTTCGCGTCGCATTGTCATCCTCCGGCCCATCCCAATGACGGGACCGTTCTGTTTGTAAACGGAACGGATGACTCTGCAGTTTATCTATGATACGAGGATTGTCGATGGAATAGCGCGATGAAAAAAGCGTTGCCGCATCACTTTCCCCATTTCCTCCCATATTATAGGCAGAAAGAGCGACCAGTGAGGTTGTTTCAGCTATGGTTCGGTGATTCATGGCGCTATCATAAGCACGTCGTCCTTGTGACGCTGCTTCCATTAATGCCATTCCTGCAATGGAGGCTATCATGACTGCCATCAGTACTTCAATGAGCGAAAAACCTTTTCTAGCGGCTTCCATAGTGGCTACCTGTATTCATAAGTGTTCTGTCATACATCATCGTACGCAGTTGTTCTTCAGTGCCGCTTATAGCGGAATCCGATAAGGGGGTGTAGGCAATAAAACGATCCTCTGATTCGAGGATAAGCGAACTGGTGATCCCATCCGCATGGAGGGAAAATTCAAAACACCCTGCTCTTCTCCCATTATCATCCAGCCGTATGGCAGGATCAGCGGGAATCAGACGGCCAAAATGATTGAAACGGCGAACACCAAGCGTCGCAGGGTGTTCAAGTTCAATGCCGGTCCGAATTTTTTTATTCTCTTCCCACAGATCACATTGGCTGCACTCATCGTAGCAGAAGAGGTCGAGACGTTTATCAGAATTGAAAGCCGAAAGATAATGTTTCAAAGTTGCAGGCGTCAGTACCGTACTTTGATCATTCAATGTGGTGAGACGTGAACTCACCAATGTCGCTATAATCCCCATAATCGCAATCACAATGATGAGTTCAATGAGCGTAAAGGCTCTGCGCGTAGAGATTATTGACATTCGGATAGCTTTTGATCCTTCCCTTCATCACTTCCGCCCTCTTTTCCATCTGCGCCTAACGAGACAATATCGATCGAGGAACCATCGTTCAGGTAAATATAGGGGTGATTCCATGGGTCTTTAGGAATTTTTTTTCCATCAAGGTAGCCATTTTTGCTGTACGACGAATAGGTTTCAGCTGATGGATTCGAGATGAGCGCCGCCAATCCCTCTTCCGTGGTTGGATAAGAGCCATTGTCCAGTTTAAACATTTTTAGCGCTTCGGAGAGGCTTTTCATTTGTATGCATACGAGCTTCTCTTTGGCTTCTTCGCTTTTACCCGTGATATTCGGCACCACAAAGGCTGCCAACATACCCAGAATGATAATAACCACCATGATTTCAATGAGCGTAAAGGCACTGCGTTTAGGGAGCTGTTTCACGCCATCCCCTGCCCCAAAAGGTAATAAAGATAAATTTTTTAATGCATACATGTGTTTGATTCCTTTTTTATAACATTAACCCTATTGTAGTATACCATTAACCTAAACTCAGCGAAAAAATCGGAAGGAGCATTGCCGTGACAATAATCCCGATTACTCCTCCCACGACCAATATCAGTGTCGGTTCGAGCAACGAGAGGAACAGCGCGATGGTTTCACGATTGCGCTCCATGTACAGATTTGAGAGACTTTCAAGCATGGTGGGCAATTCACTGGTTTCCTCCCCCACTGCTAAAGCGCCGATAAACGCTTCATCCAAATGAACATGTTCCCCTGATGCCAGCGAAGCTGAGAGTCTTCCTCCCTCTACGATCCGTTCGGCCCCGTAGGCAAACTGCGCTTTTAATACCGACGATGAGAGAGTTGCTCCTGCGAGTGATATGGCTTTGACAATGGGGATTCCAGAGCGAATTAAAAGGGATGCAATAGCACTGAATCGTGCCAAATCGCTGGTTTGAATTATTCTGCCGATAACCGGGAGCGACAATAAGAGACGTTCGACACGATAGCGAAAGGCGGGACGGTTTTGGAGCGCTCGAGCCGTCATGGCGATAACAATACCGACGCAGAGAAGCAGCCAGTGCCATGAAGCAGAGAAAAAGGAGGACAACGCTAATACCCCTTGTGTCAAAGCCGGTAATTCCTGCCCCATTGTTTCAAAAATGGCACTCAGTTTCGGGACAACGGAACTGAGCATAAATGAGACGGTCAGAATCGAGACAGCGATAATAAAACCCGGATAGATAAATGCTTTGGTGAGCTGTGATCGAATCTGTTCACCGACTTGGATATATGTGGCAAGTTCGTTTAATACAGCGGCAAGGACACCGCGATCTTCGCTGGCGCGGAGTGTCCCTAGGTAAAAATTGGGAATCGTATAAATATTTTGTCCCTCAAGTGCAGCAGACAAACTTTTACCTTCATCCAATAAGGTGATTAATAGAGCGAAAAAACGGGCTGTTTTCGGTTCTTTAACGTATTGGTGTTCCTGAAGGGAAAGCGCACGGATTAACGGCACCCCCGCGTGCAAATAAATCGCTAAATCGCGGCTAATCCGGATCAGCAAAGCAGAAGGGATTGATTGGGTGCCGAAGAGTCCGAATGGATCGAAAAATGACCCTTCCCGTACGTTCAAAGAGGAGTAGATCGTACCTTGCGATCTCAGCTGACGTTTAGCATCTTCCAATGATGCCGCTTCCAGCGTTCCTTTGATCCGTTTGCCTTCAGGACTTAGCCCCTTATATACAAATTCCATTATGCCTCTTTGACTCCGACACGAAGTATCTCATCGACCGTAGTCTCATTTGAGATCAAAAGATCTTTAAGCTGATCCGCCAAAAATGCCATTCCCCGTTTTTTCATTTCGGAACGAAGTTCTGTATCGCTGTCACACTCTTTCATTAACAGTTGAACACTCTCATCGATCAATAGAAGCTCACCAACCGCGATACGGCCATGATAGCCTGTTCCTCCGCATGCCGAACAGCCGACACTCACTGCGACTTTCAT
>DASUMY010000099.1:0-5529 GCA_036277435.1 Sulfuricurvum sp. | reverse complement strand
TCATGGGGAATTGATAATATTGCAATCTATATGGATTCATCAACCTATTCGCCACCGTTAATTTTGGATTTGAACGCGAACGGAAAAACCTCCGTTTCTCTCAGCGATTCCCACACCTATTTCGATTATGGTGCCGACGGGTTCAAAGAACATACGGCATGGATTGAGCGCGGCGATGCTCTTCTCGTGCGGGATCTCAATAACGACGGTATCATCAATGAGGGCAGCGAGCTCTTCGGAGACCATACCAAGCTTCCCGATGGTTCATTGGCCGCTGATGGGTATGCGGCATTAGCACAGTACGATAGCAACGGTGATGGGGTGATCGATAAAACCGATACCGATTTTTCACAGCTCAAACTCTGGAAAGATGCTAATCTAAACGGCAAAACCGATGCGGGTGAGCTGGTTGATCTTTCGGTTGAGGGGATCACGTCACTTTCTCTAAACCGAACGGATGGAACCGTCTATACCCAAAGTAGCGAAAACGGCAACATTGTAACCAATGAAACGAACTATACGACCCTTACCGATACAGGAACGATGCGTGACGTATGGTTCAAGATCGATGCAACCGATACGATCACCGATACCGATACGATCTACGGTACGACAGAGGATGAAATCCTCAGCGGTGATGTGGGTAATGATACCTATGTGATCGCTTACGGCGGCGGTACCGATGTGATCGACGATAAAGGGAATGGAGCCGATACAATTAAATTCATCAACGGTATAACATCCGATCAATTGATCGTCCAATGGGTACGCGGAACCAATGATTTGTGTGTTGGTATCCGGGAAAACGGCTTTGATTATACCCCTATCAATGAGCTCTCCAATACCCTTACAATTAAAAACTGGTTTAGCGAGACCGGTGCAATCGAGCAGTTTAGCTTTGATGGGGGAACAACGCTAAATCGTCAAGGGATCTATGATTTGTTGTTGACTATCGAGGGTGATTTGACATTACCTGTTCTGGATAAAGATGGAAGCGTAACTGGTAAAAGTGGTAATGACGTACTCTATGGCGTAGCCGGCAACGAACTCTTGTCCGGTAACGAAGGGGATGATTATCTTGGCGGTCTTGAGGGGGATGATTACTTGAATGCTGGAGCAGGCGATGACACCCTTGCCGGAGGTTTGGATAATGACACACTAGAAGGAGGAATCGGTGATGATTATTACCTTTTTGATAAAGGTGATGGTCAAGATTTGATCATTGATGCGGGAGGACTTGATACGCTCTATTTTGGTTCTGGAATGAATAGCCGTGATGTAATCATTAAGGAAGCTGGAGAGGACTTGGTACTGACCTTTGGGTACGATGATGGAAAAAGCATCGATCAGATCGATCAAATCACGATCAAAAACTGGATCATTGATGATTTTAAAATAGAATCACTCTCCTTTAGTGACGGAAAAGAGTACAGTATCAGCGAACTCGTCGAGAAAAATACTAACCATGCACCGGAAATGTTTTTCGAAGAGAACAAACGGAATCTCGGGAAAGAGCGTAGTGCCAAAGGGATTTTATTAGCGGATGATAGTGATCTGGATATTTTAAGCTATTACATAATTGATGCACCGACTATGGGAACGCTTAATATTGATCAATATGGAATTTGGACCTACACTGGAACATCTCGTGATGCAGGAACCGATACGGTTAGTATTGCGATTCGTGATGGCCGCGGCGGAGAAGTTACCACACTATTGTCGTTTGTGATGGAAGCGCTCAATCAATCTCCCGAGGCTCCAAGCGAGGCTTCTTATACCCTCCAAGACATTCGCATCGTCAGCGGAGAAGTAGGGGCTATGGATAGTGATGGTGATACGTTGACCTATACCGTCAGTACCGAAGCGTCCCAGGGAACATTGATTGTCGATGCAAACGGTTTATGGAGTTATACGGCAAGGGATGGCTATGTGGGAGAAGATAGTGCCGTAATCACTATTGATGACGGAAATGGCGGAGCGATTATGCAGCGTCTGAATTTCGATGTAAAAGTTTCTGCTCCAACCTTCTTAGAAAGTACCTCTTATCTTCTTGAAGACACTTCCGCAACAGGAATGTTCAACGTCATTAATCCGATTGGCGGAACCCTTGGCTATGAAGTGCTTAATCCTTCGGCCAAAGGATTTTTCAGTGTTAATGAATCGGGTGAATGGAGTTATACACCAGATACACAGCTCAATGGTTCTGATAGTGTCATGGTCAAAGTGACCAACAGCTACGGTCTGAGTACCACCACAACGTTATCTTTTTCTATCCAAGCAGTTAACGACGTACCGGTTTTCGTACAGACCCCTGCACCCCTTACTCTCTATGCCGGTTCCGGTGCAAGCGGGGTGATCAAGGCTTCCGACGCCGATGGCGATATGCTGCACTATACTATAAACTCTGCGCCCGAACACGGAACGCTCCGTATCAATGAAAAAGGGGAATGGAATTACACCGCTCAGCGCTACTATGCAGGCAAGAGCAGTGCTATTGTCACTGTCGATGATGGGCATGGGGGAAGTGCGGAAACAACGCTCAGCTTCACAAACCTGATGACTCCTGATTGGCAATATACCTACCAAGGCCAACCGCTTTCGATCAATGACAACAATGGAATCGATACACTAATGATGAGTAATGTTTCTATGGCAAATCTTACTTTTCTCCAAGAGGGCAATAATTTGCGCATTGACGTCAAAGATAACAATGATGTCATTCTCACCGATTATTTCGCGGCACCTTCTAAAGGGGTAGAGAGGATCCATACGAAAGAGGGAATCATCAACTTTTCCAAAGAGAAAATAGGACAACTTAGTGGATTATGGCAATTTCGATGGGGAAATTCACAAGATAATCTTTTGACCGGTAGCAATAATTCTGATTGGCTCCGAGGAGGAGCGGGAGATGATATTTTATTTGGAAATCGAGGCAATGATACATTAGCAGGTTATGCAAGCAACGATCTGCTCATTGGTGGCGAAGGAGATGATAAGCTTAGCGGAGGGAACGGAAATGATATTCTCTACGGCGATGAGAGCAATGATACGCTAAACGGCGATGCAGGTAATGACAAACTCTTTGGAGGTAAAGGGAACGATACTCTCAGTGGGGGAGAGGGGAATGATATGCTGCACGCAGGAGAAGGAACCAATACGCTTAGCGGCAGTATCGGAAATGATACCTACCTATTCACTAAAGGGACCAATACCTCCATCATTAATGAAAAGGTGTTGGGATTTAACCTATTCGGACGTTGGATTGGACAAGACGGAGGAAATGACACGGTTGCTTTTGGAGAAGGGATAACCCAAGAAGACATCAGCTTTTTAATGAGAGGAAACGATCTCTTGCTCCAATATGGAGAGGGTGAGTATATGACGATCAAGAACCAAAAGAACCAAGCTAACCGTATTGAGAAACTGCAATTAGACAATGGAAGCTATCTTACGAGTACGGATATGGATCAGATAATTCAGCAGCTCAATGCTTATAAAGTAGATCATGGTATTCACATCACCAATAACGAGCAACTCCGCCAAAACCAGGCCATGATGAACATCATCGCGTCAGGATGGCATTGATAATAGGGGTCATATACTCTATAATTCGGTAAATAAGGTGTGTAATGGATAATGTACTTATTGCTGCAGGTGTAGTGAATGCGATTTCTTTTGCCGCTTTCGGTATTGATAAATTTTTAGCGATTCACAAAAGAAGGCGTATCAGCGAGAGACGGTTGTTACAGCTCGCCATGATCGGCGGCAGTATCGGAGCGATTGCGGGGCAACAAACGTTTCGCCATAAAACCCAAAAATTTAAAAGAATTTTGTGGATTATCGTATTGGTTCATGGGCTGCTGTTTGGATTCTATTATAAGGTAATATTTAATTCCGCCATAATCGCTTTTTTGGAACCGATCGGATCATCAAAAAATGCATTTTTCATATCTTCTTCAAGCAGGGCAATATCATCTACAAGTTCCGCATCGTACATGTTGTGAAAATGTTTTTGCGCCTCTTGCCCCATGGCATCCAATTCGGCATCATCTAAGTCGTCATCGTTAAAAAGACCGATTTTGTACCCTTGTTCAATACTCGCAATTGCACGAAGCCAAAAAAGCTTATCGCGGCGATGTTCGTCGTTCTCCTCTTGCAGCAGGCGGTTGATCTGTTCTACGTCGTGTTTGTAAGCTAGCGTAGCCTCTTTGATCAAGGCTTGTTTTTCAGGTGTTAAGGTCATTGGATTCACTTTCTGTAATGTAAGAGGGATTATAGCACGGCAGGGTAATTATGGTTGTTTTTTAGAGGGGTCGATTGAAGAATGGGGACAAGCTGTTTTTTTAAGTGCTGTTTGCAATGAGTTATTGTATCATACCTTCAACTACGGGTAAGGAAGTGTTTATTATGCTTGAAACAATGTATAGTACATCGATTCACGATAATTTAGCGCAACATATCAACAGCCTAATTGAACATAGAAGTTATTATGAACGAAATGTTGATACTCTTGCCGATAATGAAGAAGTTATAAAGAGAATTATGCTTTTGAACGCTTCTCATGTCTTTTTTGAAGATCTCTTGGAATATCATCCGTATATGAACCTTTCTAATATGATGATCGATGCCATGGTGATCAAAATGGATGATTTGATCGATGAATTTGAGCCACTGGTTTCTATGACGTCAAAAAATGAGTTGATTCAACAGTATTTTGACAAAGCATCAATTTTTTATGATTTACTTGTTCGTGCACAGGTTGAATTAGGATTTTACAAACTTGAACGCTAAGCTCATTGCGTTTGAAAATGTATTTGAAAAGCAAAAAAGCAAGCTGATTGATTCGGGTGCATTGACTTCAGAACAGATTGATGAAACAATTAGTGTATATCTTCAGAATAAAAGCGACAGGCGTCTTCATTATCATAAAATCGTGTGTAAAAAAGACAAATGTAGACGAAGTATTACAGTGTTATATACAGATCAAGGTTATAAAATATTGCTGTCTGAACAACCTGATATGATTGTTTTCGTATTTATTGGGCATCATAGCCGATACGATCGAATTAATAAAAATTGTTAGTTAACCTTTCGAAAACTCTACGTGCAGTTTAATCAAGGACTATCCCATGCAATACATCACGACATTCGAAAATATCAAGATGCCCAAACTCATCTACGGGACGGCATGGAAAAAAGAGCGTACCGCCGATTTGGTCGTTCAGGCGATATTGAGCGGATTTCGGGGGATTGATACGGCGTGTCAGCCTAAGCACTACGATGAGGCACTGGTGGGGGAAGCACTGGAACGATTGGTGCAAGAGGGAATAGGGCGAGAAGAGCTGTTTGTTCAGACGAAATTTACCCCCCTCGCAGGCCAAGACCCCTCTCGTATCCCGTATGATCCGAATGCTCCGTTGGAGGTTCAAGTAGCGCAATCGTTTGAAGCGTCAAAACGAAACCTGCGTACAAAGTATGTCGATTCGCTGGTATTGCATTCCCCCCTTTTTCCGTATACGAATCTCCTGA
>DASUMY010000098.1:0-2899 GCA_036277435.1 Sulfuricurvum sp. | reverse complement strand
TGTACAGCGCCCCTACAATGCCGGAGAGGGGAGCTTGTACGGGATCGAGCTGGAGATGAAAAAGCAGTTGAATGAGATGGTTGAGGGATTGGGGGTATTTGCCAATGCAACCGTGCAAGATTCCTCCCTCACAACGAACGGATTTACCCGTCCGATCAAACAAACCTCCGATTATCTCTATAATGTGGGGATAGATCATACGATTGCGGCCTATAAATTTACTTACGGCGCTGCGTATCGCTATGTAGGGGGATATGAAGATCCTGTGGATGAAAATGGATTTTCGCAGACACTGAAAGGGTATGGGAGTTTGGATCTGTACGCCTCCAAACGGCTGAACCCGACGTTTAAAATGGGGCTCAATCTTAAAAACATTACGCGCGAGTCGATCGAAACGACCTCCCAGCTCTATAGCGGCGGAACCTTGGTCCAAACGCAGCGTGATAAAGAAAAATCACGTGCCTCCGTATTATTGACCCTGGAAGGTAAATGGTAAAGTATAGACCATTTTAATGATGGATAGTGAATAATACTTTCTTGTAGCATCTACAAAAAAGAGGGATATATCATGAAAAACAATGAACCGAATTTACGTGATCTTGAGGATTACAATACCCTTAAGGGGGAGAAAAAACGGATTGTCTGGATCGTTATCATTGCCGGGTTGGCGATCGGCGCGTTGTTGGTCGCGGCAAAGAGCTATTACGGCACCGTAGAGGATTCGATTCCGGTTCAAGAATCGATTGGAAAGGTTCCTTTGAAATGATGGTAAAATACCGCTTTTTTAAAGGGATAGCATGATCACTGCACTGGTTGCCATTTATACCGTTTATATTCTGATCCGTTTGTATGTCAGTGTGATGCAAATCGGATACATTAATCACGTCAAACGCAAAGAGGCCGTGTTGATGAGCCCCTCTGCGTATCTTGATGCCGGTAATTATGCTGTGGCAAAAGAGAAACTTACCCTCGTCGAAACCTTGGTAGAGTATCTCCTCTTTATGGTGTGGATGGGAGGTGCTATCGCATGGCTGGACGGTATGTTGAGCGATCAGGAACCTTTGAACCAAACGATCCTGGCCGTGTTGGGATTTATTGTCATCAACGCGATTATCACCCTTCCTTTTGGATGGTATGCCAAATTCAAAATCGATGCCCAGTACGGATTTAACCGTTCTACTGCTGCTCAGTTTGTCAAAGACACCTTGATTACGTTTCTCCTCACCGTCGTGTTTGGGGCCTTGATAATTTGGGCTATTTCGGCGATTATTACCTCCAGTGACAGATGGTGGGTCTGGAGCTTTTGTTTTATTTTTGCCGTTGTGGTTGCGTTGAACATGTTTTTCCCGACCCTTCGTGCGCTTTTCTTTGACAAAGTCACTCCGCTGGATAACCCGGAGCTATCGCATAAAATCGAATCGTTGATGGAACAAACAGGGTTTGTCAGCAGCGGGGTTTTTGTCAGTGACGCCAGCAAACGGGACGCTAGGCTAAATGCCTATTTCGGCGGACTTGGCAAAGCCAAGCGCGTTGTATTGTTTGATACGCTGATTCAAAAGCTCTCCCCCGAAGAGTTGATTGCCGTATTGGGGCATGAATTGGGCCATTTCGCCCATGGGGATTTGTACAAAAATATCGGTATGGTGGGGGTGATGCTGTTCGCTACGTTTGCATTGTTTGGCAACCTCCCCTCATCGCTTTATCTTGAACTGGGGGTTTCGGAAGCCCCTCATATTATGATGATCCTCTTTTTGCTGCTCCTGCCGGTGGTGGGTTTTATCATGATGCCGATCATGGGACTTGTGAGCCGTCACAATGAATATGAAGCCGATCGTACCGGTGCAGAACTCGGAGGGGCGGAACATTTGGTAAATGCGCTGAAAAAACTCGTCAGTGAAAACAAGAGCTTTCCCCTTTCCCATCCGTTGTACCGCTTTTTCCATACGACGCACCCTCCTGTTATCGAACGCTTGAAAGTATTGGGAGCGAATATTCACGTGAGTGAGGATGAAGGGTATCCTGATCCATGTCCTGTAGTTTAAAAGAGCTTCATGATGAGGTTTCCCGCCGTTTAACCGGGGGCGTTGAATCTCCCCGCCGAGAGGCAGAACTCCTTCTTATGGCCTATTTTCAGTGTAATCAGCTTTATTTTATTACTCACCAACAGGATACGGTTGATGACAATGATCCTAAACTCTTGGAATGGATTCAAAAACGTTCCGCCAATGTCCCTCTCGAATATTTGACGAACCGTGTCAGTTTCTACAGCAGAGAGTTTTATGTTGATGAGGGGGCACTGATTCCCCGCCCCGAAACGGAACATCTGATTGATGAAATAGTGACGCGTTTGAATACGAATGAGTCCATGACGATTGTTGAAGTCGGAGTGGGAAGCGGTATTATTTCTATCCTTCTTGCGCTGCATTTTCCCAATGCCCGTTTTATTGCCGTCGACATATCTGCAAAGGCGCTTCGCGTCGCGGAAAAGAATATTGAAAAGTTTGGACTGGCGGCACGTATTGAGCTGCGTGAGGGGGATTTGCTCTCCTGCGTGAACGAAACGATAGACCTCCTCGTATCGAATCCCCCCTACATTGCCCAGGATGCCATTTTAGAGAGCAATCTTTCCTATGAGCCTCAAAATGCCCTCTTCGGGGGGAGTATTGGTGATGAGATCATTCAGCGTTTGCTGGATGAAGTCTATACACGTAAAATTCCCCTGTTTGCCTGTGAAATGGGATTTGACCAGCGGATCAAAGTGCAGGAGTATCTAAAAACTTTTGCGGTACAATCTTTGGAATTTTATAAAGATTTAGCCTCGTTCGATCGAGGGTTTATCCTAAAGGCAGACCATGAATAAAAAAGCCGTTATCGATGTTTTGTATCTTCTCACCATCGG
>DASUMY010000097.1:0-12031 GCA_036277435.1 Sulfuricurvum sp. | reverse complement strand
TTATAATGAAGCGCCGAAGCCGAAAGCTAAAATCGCGGCGATTGATTTTGGGGTTAAGCGCAACATTTTGAATGAACTGACGCAAGCGGGATTGGACGTCATGGTTTATCCCAATACGTTTAATGCGGATGAGCTGATTGCTCAATACGATGCAAAAACCATTGACGGCGTCTTTTTGTCAAACGGCCCGGGAGATCCGCTGGTTCTGAAAAAAGAGCAAGAAGAGATTAAAAAACTGATTGAACGTAAAATCCCCCTTTTCGGAATCTGCTTGGGGCACCAGCTTTTAAGTATTGCGCACGGCTATGATACCCACAAGTTGAAGTTCGGACATCACGGCGGGAATCATCCGGTCAAAAATGTTAAAACAGGGATGGTAGAGATTACGGCGCAAAATCACAATTATAATGTCCCTGAATCGGTTCGCGAGATTGCGGAAGTAACCCATATTAACCTCTTTGACAACACCATTGAAGGACTTCGGTATACAACAGGTCCTGTCTTCTCTGTTCAGCACCATCCGGAGTCGAGCCCGGGACCGAAAGAGAGCCGCTACATTTTCGGTGAATTCCTCACTCTCATCCAGCGTTAAAATTCCCCCTTATAACGCCGATTTTTGGATCGGTGTTACTTTTTTTCCCCTTATTCTGTTTATTTTCTTAAATATCTGCATAAGTTTCTATATACAGCAAAATACTTAAAGATTTAAGATTCATTAAAAGGTCGTATTGCTATCATTAGAGTGTCTAATAGCCTACTTTTGTTACAAAAGTGTTAAGGGCGCCCTTGAAAAGGTTTAAAACGACTTTTTAGGAGTGCCATAAAAGGCTCTTATGCTTTGAATCTTTAAGGAGGTCGTAAATGGAGAATCGTCCATTGGAGTATGATTACACGGTTGCCAAGATGTTTATGGTAACAACCGTTGTACTCGGTATTGTAGGGATGCTGGTCGGTGTAATTCTGGCGTGGCAATTGGCGTTTCCTAGCGTGAATCTGATGCTGGGAGAAGGATTGGCAGAATATACCAATTTCAGTCGTCTTCGACCATTGCACACGGATGCAGTCATTTTTGGTTTCACCCTAAGTGGTATTTGGGCAACATGGTATTATGTTGGTCAGCGCGTATTGAAAGTATCGATGGCGGAATCACCGTTCTTGATGTTTTTAGGAAAATTACACTTTGCCCTTTACCTATTGGTGGTTGTGGCAGTTGTAGGTTCTCTATTGTTGGGGATTACTACTTCAAAAGAGTATGCTGAGTTTGAATGGCCTATTGACATCGCTGTCGTTGCTGTATGGGTTATTTGGGGTATGGGTCTTTTTGGTTTGATCGGTATTCGTCGTGAAAAATCGCTGTATATCTCTATTTGGTATTACATTGCGACTTTCCTTGGAATCGCAATGCTGTATGTTTTCAACAATATGGAAATTCCAACATACATCGCATCAGGCGGCATTGGAGCATGGTATCACTCAGTCTCTATGTATTCAGGAACGAATGATGCACTCGTACAATGGTGGTATGGACACAACGCGGTTGCGTTCGGATTCACAGTACCTATCGTTGCGATGATTTATTATTTCCTTCCGAAAGAGTCAGGTCAAGCCGTTTATTCGTATAAACTCTCTTTGCTTGCATTCTGGGGATTGATGTTTGTATACCTTTGGGCAGGCGGACACCACTTGTTGTTCTCTACTGTACCTGACTGGATGCAAACAATGGGTTCCGTTTTCTCGGTTGTATTGATTTTGCCATCATGGGGTTCAGCGATTAATATGCTATTGACCATGAAGGGTGAGTGGCAGCAAGTAGCAGCAAGTCCATTGATCAAATTTATGATCCTTGCGTCGACGTTCTATATGTTCTCAACACTTGAAGGTCCGATTCAAGCAATTAAATCGGTTAATGCATTGGCTCACTTTACTGATTGGATCGTCGGTCACGTACATGACGGTGTTCTTGGATGGGTTGCATTCATGATTATGGCTGCATTGTTCCATATGGCTCCTCGTGTATTCAAACGTGAGATTTATTCTAAATCATTGATGAATACGCAATTCTGGATTCAAACACTGGGTGTTGTCCTTTACTTCACCTCTATGTGGATTGCAGGTATCACACAAGGTATGATGTGGCGTGCGCACGATGAGTTTGGTAACCTTGCGTACTCATTCATCGATACGGTTGCTGTATTGCACCCATATTTCACTATCCGTGCGGTAGGTGGTACCTTGTACATCATTGGTATGTTCCTGTTTGCGTACAATATGTACAAAACAATGACAAGCTCTCGTCGTGTCGAAGAGAATGAACTTCAAAACGCATCGCCGATGGGCGCATAATTAGGAGGGGAAAAATGTTTCACTGGTTAGAAAAACGCCCGTTCTTTTTTGCGGTTGCTGTATTTGTTGTTATTTCGTTCGCTGGATTGATCATGATCCTGCCAAACTTCGCACAAGCATCACGTCCTGTGATCGGTACGAAGCCTTATACTACGCTTGAGTTAGCGGGACGTCATGTTTACATCAAAAATAGTTGTAATGCATGTCACTCGCAATTGATTCGTCCGTTTAAAGCGGAAACAGATCGTTACGGTCACTACAGCTTAAGCGGTGAGTATGCATATGATCGCCCTTTCTTGTGGGGTTCAAAGCGTACCGGTCCAGATTTGATGCGTGTGGGTAACTACCGTACAACGGATTGGCACGAAAATCACATGAAAGATCCTGCGGCAGTTGTTCCGGGTTCAATCATGCCGGCATACCGCTGGATGTTTAAAAACGATGCGGACATCGACACTGCGTATGCGGAACAAGTAACGGTTAATAAAGTGTTCAAAACACCATACAACCAAGAACTTCCAATGGCAGATGGATCGAAAGCAACGGTTGCATTGGCGGATAATCTTGAAGGTGCCCGCACAGCGGCTCTTGAAGAGGCGAAACTGATTGCTGCGGACATGAAAGATCAAGATATCAAAGATGCGGTTGCTGCAGGAAAAATTCCTGAAATCGTTGCGCTTATCGCGTATCTTAATAGCTTGAAATAAAAGGATATTGCGTGGATATTGCTACATTACAGGCGTATGCGTATTTTTTCTTTACGGGTTTTTTGGTGGTGGTTTTGTATAGCTACATCTATCATCTGTACAGCTCACAGAAGAAAGGGACGCGCGACTATGAAAAGTATGGGAATATCGCGCTACACGATGAGGTTACCGATCAACCGGTCGAGGAAATCTCTAAACAAGATGAGATAAAAAAGAAGGAGCCATAAATGAATAAGTTGATGGTATTCGGTGTCGTTTTCGTTCTTGCTTTACTGGGGCTAACGTGGTTAGTTGCCGGTAAAGAGATGGGAGATGACATCGTCAACAAACTGGCGATGCTCGGGGCTGTAGCCACAGCGGTTATTGCTATCTTCGTAGCATTGAAATATATCCGTCAAATGCAAACGGATGTCGCGAGCGGAAAGCTTGCGGATGAAAATTGGGATGGAATCGGCGAATATAAAAATGAACTTCCTTTTGGTTGGGCTATTATGTTCTTTGGTTTGATTATTTTCTTTATTTGGTATCTTTTGGTAGGTTACCCGGTAAATTCCTATTCGCAAATCGGCGAGTATAATGAAGATGTAGCAGCTCACGATAAGAAATTTGAAGCTGAGTATGCGAATGTCCTCAATAACCCTGAAAAACTTGTTGAGATGGGGCAATCCGTATTCAATGCAAATTGTGCGGTATGTCATGGTCTTCAAGCAGACGGTATGGACGGAAAAGCAGCGGATCTTCATGAGCGTATTGCTGAGAAATCAGTAAAACATGTATTGCTAAACGGCTCGAACAACAACATCCTAGGAACTGGTATGATGATGCCGGATCGTAACGGTTTGGTGAACACAACAACGGGAGCTCCAATTACGGATGCTGAAATTGATGCGGTTGCAAAATATGTTGCTGGCGGCCTTAAAGGGACAGTCGGTGCGGATGTATTTGCAGGAGCATGTTCTTCTTGTCATGGCCCTGACGGTAAAGGTTTGGATATGGTTGGTCCAAATATTGCTGAAATGTCTCCTGCATTGGTAGATATGGTTGTTCACAGCGGTAAAAAAGGTGCAATCGGTGCAATGCCGGCATTTAAAGACTTTACTGATGTTCAATACAAAGCGCTTGATGCATATGTTGCAAGCCTAAGCAAAAAATAAGGAGATAACCAATGGAAAATCGTAGTATATTTGGATTGCATGGTATCACCGGTATGTTGATTGCTACTGTTTTATTACTTTCTATTCTGGGCGGTTTGACTGCCTGGGGGTTGAATGTACAGCAAGGCAGTGCCGCTAATTTTTATCAAATTGAAAATGAAAAAGAGATCAAAATGTTTAGCACCGAAAATGCTAAACATGTGGTCGATGTAAAATAAGGAGATCCAAATGGCATCAATCATGGATAAGCTCATTACCGTGGGATTGATTATAGCTGCAGCGATTACGCTGTGGGCTGTCATTACTCCTAATCATTTGTACGTCGGTTAAGGAACGCATTTGCGTCTTTCACGAGGGCTAGCGGCCCTCACCTTCTGGTTAACCCTATTACCTTCACTCCATGCAGAATTTTTGTATAAAGATGATGTTGTCAACAATCCAAATTTTACACAACAAATAGAAGCTATCGGCGCTGAGCTCAAAGCTAAAACAGGAGTCTCCCTTTATATGGTGATGGTTCGTGATTTGGACAATAATGAGTCGATCAGTGATTTTGAACAACGAATCAGTTCTCAGATCAATGAGCCAGCCGTGATTATGACGTTTGTCGAATTGCAAAAGCAAATCGATATTTTGGCTCGTCCAACGTCTTTATACAAAGATTTTAACAAAGCACAGGTTCTTAGTCCGAATGCGACTTTTATCGGGGCTCTTGTGAGTTCCGTTATGTTCGCTCGCAGCTATGATGAAGCGAGAGAGCTGATCGTCAACCGCGGCGGAACGGTTTTGCCGATATTAGCTGAGAAAACCAAAGGCGGTGATACGGTCAAAAAGTACTCCGTTGCGATGTATAATGGCTATACGGATGTGGCAGAGCAAATTGCGGCTGCACACGGGCAAACTCTCAGTACCTCTGCCGGGAGCGGAAGCAAGAATTTCATTGATATTTTACGCGTGATTTTTTACGGGACGATTCTATACGGAATTTATTTGTATATCAAACGGAGACGTGCATTAAAAAAAGAGGCTCAAAATGGATAAAAGTGCAGGTAAAAAGTGGCCGTGGATCATCGCATTATCGACATTAGGGGTTATAGGAATGTCGATCGGAACGATTAAAATTGCCATGAACCATCCGGTAGAAACATCGGATTACGGGATGCAAAATTACCATGAGTATGATAATAATGTGAATGATATTATTGCCTCTAAGATTGCGTTTGACCGTGAGTATGTGATTGCTTTTTTAACCCCGCAGCTCAGCGAAAAAGGGGCTTTGATCTCTTATCGTGTCAGCGATAAAGAGGGGAAGGTGATCAACGATGCGAATCTAAGCGTCGTTTTGACACGACCCGATACGACGAAATTGAATATTGCCATGGAACAGCCGACGGTCAAAGAAGGCGTTTATACTTTTGATGCGGTAGACCTTCCGAAAGTAGGACGATGGGATATTATGGCAAAAGTGACGATCGGTGACAAGCAGCGCTACTACAACCTCAAAGCAGATACGCGAAATCCCAATACGTTCGAATTTTAATAATGCAGCGCACCTGCGTCGTATTTCCTACTTCACGTGCGATACGGAGTGCGCTTTCACGCGCTGAAGAAGGGTTCCTCCCCAGCTTTATGGGGATGAGCGATTTTTTAGACCGTGTGACACTTACGGAACAGGTGATTGTTCCTGATGATGATTTACGGCTGATCGGCCTGCATGAAGCTTCCGACTTCTCCTCCTTTAGCAATCTTCATATCGAGCGCAATTTTTTTACATTTATACAAAACTCATCCTATATTTTTCGTTTTTTTGAAGAGCTGGCCGGAGAAATGGTAGAGATCTCTGCCTTGGAACATGCCGACATCTACGGTGAATATGAAGAACATATTGCCATTTTAAAACACCTGCTGCACCGTTATCGCGATGTCGTTAATAGCCACAGTTGGAGCGATCCGATTTTTGCAAAATCGTCGGTGAAGATCAATGAAAACTATGTGCGGGAGTTTGAACGCATAACCGTCCATGTCGAGGGGTATCTGAGCCGTTACGAGCTTGCGGTATTGACTTCATGTGCGGCAATGGTTCCGATCGAGTTCATCTATCATGCCACTGCATACAATCAAAAAATGTCGGAACGGCTTAGAGCACTCTCTTTGGATATCCAAGAGGGAAACAAATACCGGTTGGATCTGAAAACAGCCAAGATTTTGGACGCAACACCTATCGAGCCTTTAAATAATGTAACGTGTGAAATTTTCCGTAATCGCCTCAATCAAGTAGGATTTGTTAAAGCCAAAATTGCCATGATGGTGGGTGAGGGGATTGCTCCTGAAAATATTGTCGTGGTCGTCCCTGATGAACAATTCGTCCGTTATTTACGCCTTTTTGACGATGAAAACCATTTCAATTTCGCGATGGGAACCTCTATGGGCGAGGAAGCGGCCATACGAGAGATTGAAGCGATTGAACTCTTTTTGGAAGAGGCCAGTGCCGAAAACAAAGCCCGTGTCGGTACGGTATCATCCGATTTGGTTCAATGGGTCCGAACCCATTATCACGGTGTCTTTTCGTTTCAGGATTTGGAAACATTGTGCGCTGCGATGATCGATAATACGAAAAATGAAGAGGCTAAAACAATCATTCACGAAGAGCTGAATAAGTTCAAGCCCCTTGCGGATGGATTGAAGGGTGTAGAGTTTAAATCGGCCCTTCGCATTTTTCTCAATCGGATGAAAAGCCGATCGATAGATGATGTCGGTGGAGGGAAAATCACCGTAATGGGATTGTTGGAAACGAGAGGGATCCGTTTTGATGGGGTGATTGTTGTCGATTTTAATGAAGGGTATGTCCCACATCGGAGTCAGAAGGATCTTTTCCTCAATACCCAAACACGCCGGATAGCCGATTTGCCGACAACGGAAGATCGGGAGTCACTTCAAAAACACTATTACTGGATGTTGTTTAATCGTGCAAAAAGGGTTTCAATCGCGTGTGTTCAGAACAGTGAATCGGTACCGTCGCGGTTTTTATTGCAGTTGGGGATTCGTGCGCATGAAGCGTCCGTCGATTATGCCAGCGCCCTGATGAGTAAACCTCATTTTAATGAGCGTGAAAAACAGACTATCGAATCTACCTACGATTTTACCGCACACCCTCTCTCTGCAAGCGGCCTGAAAAGCTTTTTAACCTGCAAACGGCAGTTTTACTACCGTTACATCGCGATGATCAAGGAGCATGAAAAGCCGCAAGATCTTTCCTCCGAGCGGGAGATAGGGAATCGGCTGCACGGTGCTTTGGAAAAAGTGTATGCACAGCGCGACCATTATGTGAGTTCTGAACAGCTTAAACACTCCCTTGAACGTGCTATGAGCGAGTATGAGATTCATGATGTCATGCAGCGGTATGTGCAAGAATTATGGGTAGAGAAACTGGCCCCTTTTTATCATCGAGAGTGCGAACGGTTTGCCTCCGGGATACGCGTTGCGTACAATGAAAAAAAGAGCGAAGCGGTCATTGAAGGGATACGGCTGGTCGGACGGATCGATCGTATTGACCGAAGTGTTGAAGGGTTGGAAATACTGGATTACAAAACCGGCAAATACCCCTCTACGAACAGTGATGTACGCGAGAGCGATGTTGATTATCAGCTCAGTATCTACGCCCTTCTTGCGGCTGAACTGGGTCAGGTGAGTCAATGCGGTTTTTACGATCTGAATACCGGAGCCATAGAATTCGAGCAATTTTTAGAATCAAAAATTCAAAGACTCAAAGAGATATTGCAGTTTCTGGCGTCGCGCAAACAATGGGAGTGGGAGATGTGTGAAGAGTTCAGCCACTGCCGGTACTGCCCCTATGCCATTTTGTGTCAAAGGGAGCTGTAGTGAGCCAGTTCGAACCTTTTTTGGCCTATGAGGCGAGTGCGGGGAGCGGTAAAACATTTAACCTTGTTGTCCGCTATTTGAGTTTGCTTTTCATGGGGGAAGATCCCTCTTCGATTACGGCGCTGACGTTTACGAATAAAGCGGCCAATGAGATGATGGAACGGGTGATCGAAACATTGAAGTTATTGGAAGAGCGCTCCGAACTCTTGGAGATTGAGCGTTTAACCGGAATAAGCAAAGAGGAGATTTTAGCGCTTCGTCCTAAAATTTTGGGCCGTTTTCTGCGATCCGATGTCCACATCGCTACGATTGACAAATTCTTTGGGACGATTCTGCGGAAATTTGCCCTCAACGCCGGGATTATGCCCACCTACAGCGCCGCAACAGCGCATCATGAAATTAAATTTTTAGAGCGGTTTTTGCATGAAGTCGAAGTCGCAAACGAGATGCCAACACTCGCCCAATTAGCGCTGCTGAGTTCTAAACGGCTCAACGATATTTTTATCCTCCTCTCGCAGCTTTATGCCAAACACAAAGAGTTTGAGGGGATCGAATTGCCGCGTGCGGCTTATGACAACCATGGGTACGCTAAAGCGATGGCGCTGGCTTTAGAGCTATCGGCCTTGGTTTTGAGCAAACCGCTGAGCGAACGTGCGGCAAAAACGATGCAGATTGAAAATTATGAGTCGCTGCTTGCGAAAACGTGGTTGTATAAACCGAGTTTAGAATATTGGGATTTTAAAAAAATTTATGAACCGAAGATGGATGTTCTGCTGCGCGAAATTCAAGAAACCGTTCGCTCACAGATGCAGGCAAAAGAAGCCGATTTTATTGCAGCCTTGTTTCGTCTTTTGCGTATTTATATAAAAAGCCGGCAAGCGCTGATACGGCAAAACCAGGAACTCACATTTGATGACATCACCCTGATGGTACACTCCTTGTTGCGCGGGACCTTGGAGAGTGAATTTCTCTATTTCAGACTCGATTCTCGCATGAAACATCTGCTGTTGGATGAGTTTCAGGACACCAGTGTCATTCAGTTTGATATTCTGCGCCCGCTGATCGAAGAGATCAGTGCCGGAAAAGGGATTAACGAAGGGGGGAGTTTCTTTTTCGTGGGGGATGTGAAACAATCGATCTACCGTTTCCGAGGCGGTGTGAGCGCTTTGTTTTATGAAGTAGCGGATCATTTTGAGGTTCAAGTACGCCCTCTTGAGGTCAATTATCGCTCCAAGCAAGAGGTCGTAGCGTTTGTGAACCGCGTGTTCGGTGCAAAAATGAAGCGGTATATTCCTCAAGGCTCCCCGGCATCGAAAAAAGGGGGATTCGTCCAGGTCTCTTACCGTGACGACCCGCTTAAAGCGCTGCAAGAGCAGATTGACGTATTGCGAAACATGGGGGTGGCACAAGACGATATTGCGATTTTGTGCGTTACGAATTCCGATGGAAGCACGCTGGAAGAGTATCTCGAAGAGCAGGGATACGATGTGGTGAGTGAAGCAACGTCAAAA
Source organism: Sulfuricurvum sp. (assembly GCA_036277435.1). Classification (GTDB taxonomy): domain Bacteria; phylum Campylobacterota; class Campylobacteria; order Campylobacterales; family Sulfurimonadaceae; genus Sulfuricurvum. The sequence goes on along the minus strand of DASUMY010000097.1, from coordinate 2,437 downwards.
CTGATTCATCAGCGAAGCGTTAAAGCGCTGATTGAGTATTTGCGCTATTGTTATTTCCGTGCCGATATTTACCGCCACAATTGTGCGGCGCTCTTAGGGGTCCCCAGCGAGGCCATAACGGCAGTTGCTATTACCGATTTGCAGGCCCAGAGTATTACGTTTATCCGAGAACATGCGATTGGAGACAAAAGTGCCATGATGTTCATCGAAAAACTGGGCGGTTTTCGTGATATTGAAGAACTAGCGTATGAGATTGAACGTCTTGATGCCTCTTCGCCCCAAAGCGATCTTCATGGAATACGGATTATGACCGTCCATAAATCCAAAGGGCTGGAGTTCGAACATGTGCTGGTACTGGACCGTTTGGGTCAGGGGAGAAATCGGGGGGAGAGTATTGTTTATGAGTACGAGGGGATCCATCTTTCGCGATTGTTCTATCGGATCAAAGGGCGCGAAGAGCTTGATGCGGCGTATAAAAGAGCACTTGAAAAAGAGAAAGTACTGGAACGCGAAGATCATCTCAATGCGTTGTATGTGGCATTGACCCGAGCGGTCCAATCGCTCACGATTATTGCGAAACCAAAATCTTCATGGTTTGAACCGTTGGAGTTGGCTGAAGGGTGTTGGGGAGAAAAAGCGTTTGAGACAGGAGCGGTCCCGCAGGCCAAGATTCTCCAAAGCCTTGACTATCAGCCCGTATCCTATGGGCGGCAGGATGAGGTGCTTACGCTGAAGGAGCATGAGACGGTTGATTACGATGCGGTCCAATTTGGATTGGCGGTCCATTATGCGCTGGAGATGATGGGAGATTTTCAGAATGAATCCATCCATCACGCTCTTGAATCGGCACGAAAGCGGTATGGAGCCAGTATCGGAACGGAAAAGATCGAAGCCATACGGAGTCTATTGCATCGCTTGATATCGGATGAACGGTTTTACGCGTTGACGAGAGGGAGATGTTACAAAGAGCAGCGCTTTTTTTATAAAGGGGAGATGCGGATCATTGATTTGCTCGTGGAACATGAGGCAGGGCATTGGGTTGTGATCGATTATAAAACGGGACAGGAGATGAGTCCGGAGCATAAAGCGCAGGTAAGACTGTATAAAGAAGCGGTTCAGGTGCTGAGCGGCAGGGATGTCATAGGGTATCTTTGTTATCTCGATCACGAAACGGTGAAATGGGAAGAGTGCTTATAAAAAACTTAATTTAAGCAAAAACAAAGTTTAAACGGGTACAATTTCGCCACTATTTATTAAAGACTTACAAGGAGGCTCGTGATGAAATTTACTAAAATTGCTACACCTGAGCAAATCGAACGTAAATGGGTTTTGATCGATGCAGAAGGGAAAACATTCGGTCGTATCATGACTGATGTTGCTACTCGTTTGCGCGGAAAAGATAAACCTTATTTTACTCCAAACATTGACTGTGGTGACTTCGTAGTTATCATTAACGCTGAAAAAGCGATTATTAACGGTGGTGGTAAAGCCGCTACTAAAACGTACCATCGTCACACAGGTTATTTCGGTAACGTAAAAAGTGAAAAATTTACTGAGCTTTTGGCAACAAACCCAGAGAAAGTTTTCAAACTTGCCGCTCGCGGTATGCTTCCTAAAACAAAATTGGGTCGCGCAATGATCAAAAAACTAAAAGTCTATGCAGGTGCGGAACATCCTCACTCAGCACAGATTGCTAAGTAAGGATAAACGATGGCAAAAACGTATGCAACCGGCAGAAGAAAAACGTCTATCGCTAAAGTATGGATGACTCCAGGAAGCGGTAAAATCACTGTAAACGGCCTTTCACTTGATGCATGGCTTGGTGGTCTTGAAGCAAAAAAATTGCGTGTTACTCAACCGCTTTCTTTGACAAAACAAGACACTTCAGTAGATATTACAGCAACAACTACGGGTGGCGGGTTTTCAGGTCAATCTGATGCTCTTCGTCACGGTATCTCTCGTGCTTTATGTGCATATGATATCTCTTTCCGTGCAATTTTAAAACCATACGGTATGCTTACTCGTGACTCTCGTATTGTTGAGCGTAAGAAACCGGGCCGTCGCAAAGCGCGTCGTTCTCCACAGTTCTCAAAACGTTAATAGTTCTCTGGGAACTATTAGCAGTTTCCACGAAAACGTTAATCGTTCCTTTGGAACGGTTCGCCGTTTTCTCCCTCTGGGGAGATTTTGACTTCTCTCTTCTTTAGCCGTTTCACCTCTTTTCTTTTACGTATTATCAACAAGCACTCTCAAGCATTCATATCCCTTTTTGTTCAAAGTTTCATTTCTCTTTTCTTATCGATATATTTTACTTGTGTCAACGAAACGAAAGAGCCATTCCTTGATGGGTTATCCCTTTCTTTTCCCCTTGAGGGGAGAGAATCGGGCATTGTAAAGAAGATAAGGGGTTTATTGGGCGGGTATACAGATGGTCGAA
>DASUMY010000096.1:0-2664 GCA_036277435.1 Sulfuricurvum sp. | reverse complement strand
GTTGCCATGATAGCATCGCCGAGCCAGTTGGGGAGGAGGATGAGAATGTTCACGAATGATCCTTGTAAAGATAGGTCGGCATTGCCTGTAGGTTCCACGTAACATGGAGATATCCTCTGGGCGTCGAACACACGAGCACATAGCTATCCTGTGCGGTGTGGAAACGGACAAATTGGGCATCGTGCAGATGCGACACCATCGTCTGGTAGGCGTAAAAAGCACTGCGCTTGCGAATCCCGTCTCGGTTATCGATGAGTCCATACCCGGGAGCGATGAGCTGATGCCAGTAAACGCAGGCTACGTTCTGGGTTGCAAAAGCCAACAGGTGATAGCGGACCATATACATGGCATACTCCTCTTCGCTCACGCATTCAAACTCGCTGGTGGGGGCGTAGGGTGCCGTGTTTTTGATCGGCCAGTTGGCTTCGGTGATGATCAGCTCGTCGCCGGTTTTTGGACTCAGGCGCATCAGCGCAGCGATGAGGGAAATCTTGCGTGTCAGGCTAAATCCCAGCTGGGTGTTTTCCGGGGCACCCCGGCGATCGACGTAGAGCAGAGTGCCCAGGGCATCGAAACGGATATTTTGCAGATGAAAGAGGGTATGTACCGTATAATGCAGTTCAAAATCGATGACCTGAGAACCGATCAATTTTAGGTTGGGGAAGCGCTCTTGTTTGAGCCGGTACGCTACGGCATAAAAGTTCAGGTATTCGTTGACGCTGAAAAATCCCCATTTGGCGCGGTTGATCGTACTGCCTATCGTGTAGGTGGTGCAAACGTCATTCAAGGTTTCAAAAATCCGGGTTAAATGCTTTTGGGTGAGAATCGGATCGGTGATATGTTCACGGTCTTGGAGCAGGGCAATCGTGATCTCCTTCTCCTCGAATGAGCGGATAAAAGCGGCATATTCCTCGAGCCGTTCCATCTCCCACAGCGGGAGGCGTATCAGCAGTTTGTTCACACCCAGTTCGCGGATCCATTCGTGAGTCAGTGAAGGATCTTTGTCCAGATTTACCCCCATCCCAAAGAAATGGTCCCCGCTGATTTTTCCCCTACGGACAAAGGGGATGATCAGCAGCGCGACGGGCAGAATGATCAGTGCGAGGATAAAGGTTTTTATCAGTGAGGGCAGAGCGCTGCGGCGCATTTTTCGTTTAAGCGCTTTGTCACGAATAATGGCAGGCTGATCGGAATAATAATCCCAAGAAAATGGTTCTTTCATGTAAAAATTGTACCGTTTTATTACCTTCAATCAGGTAAAATGCAAACAATACAATAAGGTGGCATGATGAATATATTGGTGGTACGTAACGACAAACTGGGTGATTTTATTACGGCTTTGCCTGCGTTGTATGTCTTAAAACATCATAACCCGGACAACCGTATCATCGCATTGGTCGCACCGTTAAATCGTACCTTGGCGGAATCGTGCGAATTCATTGATGAGGTGATTGTGGATAAGGGGGGCGATATTCTGGAGCTTGCCTTTACGATCAAAAAAGCCCGCATCGACGCGTCGGTCACCCTTTTTTCCAACACCCGTGTCGCCATCGCTCAGTTCCTCGCCCGTATCCCCATTCGCATCGCCCCCGCCACGAAAATCGCCCAGATTTTTTATACCCATCGCATCACGCAGCGCCGCAGCGAAGTGAAAATGGGGGAGTTCGAGTACAACTTGCAGCTTACCCGTGCCCTTTTCAGCGACATCAGCCTCGATTTCCCCAAACCGCTTTTGCACTTTAGCGATGAGCCTTTTCAATCCTTCTGTGCGGAGTACGGGATTACGAAGCCCGTGGTCGCATTTCATCCGGGTTTCGGCGGTTCGTCCGATGCGAATTGGACTCTAGCTGAATACATTGAACTGGTACGTATAGCCCAAGAGGATCCGGCGATCGATGTCGTGATGACGTTCGGCCCCGATGAAGAGAGGCTTTATCAGGAAGCCCGGGATCTTTTGGGAGAGAGCCCGGTTGTTTTATACCGCTCGCAGGAGAGCATAGTCGATTTTGCGGCACTTTTGAGCTGTTTTAAACTGTTTATTAGTACCTCGACTGGTACCTATCACCTCGCCAGCGCCGGCGGGTGCGAAACCTTCACATTTTTTGCCGATACACGGTTTGCTTCGGCGGCACGGTGGAAGAGTATCGGCGAGGAGAGCAAACAGCACTATTTCATGATTCCGCTGGATCCGGCAGGAAGAGCCGGAATGTTTGAAACCGTTAAGAGAGAGCTGAAAAGTTTCCTTTCAAAAGGGATTTGAGCCTCTTCTTGAAATTTTTGGTCCGCTTGTTGAGATCGTTATGCCGCTTCATTTCCGCGATGGCAACCGATTCCTCTAGACCGCTTAAACGGGCGTATTCGCGCCCCATGATCTCAATCTCCTCATCGCTTGCCCAGAGTTTGTTGAAATTTTCACACCCTTGAAGGGGGCTAATCTCTCTAAATTCCATACGATTAATATCAACAATGCTGAATTGATAGCCGTTTTCGGTACGTTTTATGAGAATATTGCCCGGCGAGTAGTCCAGATGCCATACCCCTTTTTGGTGCAAATCATACGTGTAGGCCGCAAATGCGGTAAATATCGCTTCGCGATCTGCCAGCGGCTCGAGCAACGGGGTGCGAATCGTAAAGTCATAGGCGAAATATTCACTGATGAAAAAA